>JBDRHU010000043.1:0-6954 GCA_043816565.1 Patescibacteria group bacterium | reverse complement strand
ATTGGTCCTTGCTGGGACAAAGCCTCCGGTCGCTCACTTAATATCGATTCTTGGTTGTAAATTTGGTAAAAGAGTTTAATTAAGTTTTTTGAGTTGACCTGTTTAATGGTTAATCCTAGTCGGCCGAAAAGTCGGATTAAGTGTTCTTTTTTAGGTTCTAGTGTTGCTTGAGCTTTTTGGATGATTTCTTCTTTAGGCAAGGGTAGTTTGCTTTCTTTTTTGCTTTTTCCCGGAATCGGAAAAGGGCTGCTGCCGGCGGCGGAAGCTAATCCCAGTTCGGTTGAAAAGAAAGGAATTACCAAGTAAAAAGATTTAGCCAAAACGTTGTTTTTGCGAACAACATCCTCGACAAACTGGCGATAGCTGACAATTTGTTTTTGTAGCATTGGATTGTCAATCTTTTTTTCTTGATCCTTGAGTCGGTTGACATAGGTAGAGACATCTTTCAAGGTTGATCGAATGACTACCTGGATTGGAAAAGTCAGTGAGTTTAACAAAGCGGCATAAGCGTAAACCATCGCTTCTTGTTCTCTTTCAGAAAGTAGATCAAAGTTAACCGATGAGGTTTCCAAAACCATGACGCAGGAGCCGTCTTTGAGAATGACCAGGTCATTTTTAACGTCTTCCAGGGGAAGGTGTTGTTGAGTGGTGCCTTTAATGGCGATCTTGTTTAAATCCATGGGCAGGATGCTGATTAATTGATACTTTTGTCCTCCGTTGCTCGACTATTGTTATTCTTAGCAGTAATTTTAACCGGCGGAATAATTTTATCCTCGACTTTGATTCTGATTATATCAAACTCAAAGCCGTCCTTTTCGGTCAAAATTAGGTACTCACCCTTAACCAAAGCATTGGTGGCTCGAAACTGACCAAGCCGATCGGTGATTAAGACTCTGACTGGGTTAGCGGCCAGGTCTTGGATTTCAACAATTGCTCCCTCGACGATTCGATTATCTTTGTCAACCACCATGCCAACAATAACATTGGCAACCTGAGGAGGGGTGGGCATGGGAATTTTTTCGAAACTGGCGTCAGCGGTGGCTTTCAATGCTTCTTTTTGAGGCATTTCAAATTGTGGGGCTTGGTTAGGACCAACCCCAGTTGATTGATCAGTAATTGCCTGCTCAGTTTGGACTTCTTGTTTTTGGGGTTGAGATGGCTCGTCCTCTTGTTTTGCTTGAGCTGGGGCGGTTTTAATTTCCTCCTCAGCAGTTTTAACTTGGGTGTTTTTAATCTTAACGCTACCAATAGTTGGCAAGGATTCTAAGTATTCTCTCAACTTGCTGTCGTCGATACTGACCTGGAGAGCATCCTTATCCTCTTCTTCTCGGCCCTCAAAGTTTTCAAAACTGGCCAGAATATCTAGTTTGGTTGGATATTTTTGCCACAGGTAGATGCTTGGGGCAAAGATGCTTCTGAAAAAGCTGTTGATATAGACTTCCAGCGGTCGGTCGTTAAAGGGCACAAAGGCCAGGGCAGCACCGAAGCCACCCGAGCAGGCAATCAGAGGCCATTTGATGTAAACATTGAGCTTACTAGTGTAAATCAAAAAGGCCACCAACAATCCGCCTGCCAACTTGGCAAACTGCTTGATGGTCATACTGCCGATTAAACGAAACTCGTATGACGAGATTTGTTGCGGAATTGGATGTTGCTCCATAACTACTCCATTCTAGAAGAAATGGTGCTTGTGAGCAAGGGCGGGGTTTGTTTCCCAAACGTTTTGTAGTATAATCTTTAATATATGGAACGAAGAGGGCAACAAACTGATGCGGTTGGTGAGGAAATTAGGGTTGCTGTACGAGGGTGTAGCTACCTTGTCGCAGAGGGTAGTGTTTTCTTTCTTGCTGGTGCAACACTAGCAAGTTGTCTCAATATTGTTTTTCCAGACCAGCGCGTAGATCCTCTTTTCGTGGGAGGAACATTTGCTTTCCTGCCTTTAGTTGCGCGCGGAGCAAGCTCATACTTTTTTTCTCCAAGGACTCGAGAATAGTTTTACTTTCATTTGTGAGTTTTTTTGCTACAATTAAATTGTTATTGGTTTCTAAAAAAGGAGTAGAGATGACGGACAATTTTGAAGCAAGAGGGCCCTCGACTTCGGTGGTCGAGGTACGAAAACAAACAGAGGAAAGACTGGACAAGATAATAAGAGAACGGCGAGACAGAACGCCTGTTGTTCCTGATGAACCTGAGGTGGCAGACGGAACGGAGACTCCCGCCACTGTCGGATCTCCAGAAGCGCCAGCAACAAAACCGAAGGGTGATCGCTTGGATGATGTGGGATCAGATGGTGAGCCTGTTGAAACCTCCGAGTGGAAAAGATTGGGTAGGGCAGTTTTTGACCGTGGTGGTCCTCGACCTGTTCGAAAGGTTTAAAAAACAAGGGAAAATTGCGAAGGGGATGTTAAGATATTGGTATGACAGAGGATGCCGGAGAGCAGGTTTTTCCATCAGAGCCTTGTGGGAGTGACAACGCTGAAACCGAACTGCAACGTGCGCTAAAGGAAAGCACTTGTTGTCGCAATCAGGTTGTAGTGGTAGATTGCTCTGAGTTTCCACAACCTACTGAGGAATTATTCAAACACGAAGAAACAGTTCTTGAATCTGTGGCAAAGTTAGAGGTGTCGTTGGGTATTAAGGTAGATGTTCACAGGTTAGCACTAGTTTTTACTCCTAGCAATTCACACTTGGGGCTTCCAGCAGAAGGGGCGGCGATTGTTGATATTGATACCGGTTCGGATGATCCTCATTTGCAGGCAATGATTGCGATCAATCGAGGATTGCAGATTGCTTTGGGATCCGATGATCTATCAACGCAAAAAAGGATTGCCCATGAAACGACACATGTAGCATTGCGGACTTGGTGTTTGAGAGAAAATGTTAACTTGGACGATCCATCTTTAAGTTTGTTTTCAGAATCCTTGGCAGTCTTGTTTGAGCACTTTGGTCAAGAGGTTGATCTGGAAAGCGATGCCATGGTTGGTCATGCTATGTCTGCGATTCCAGACACTTTCCCAAGGGTTTTGGGAGCAGAAGTAACAGATTTCTTTTTACCAGCGTTTTGGAGTTACTTAATAACAATGTCTGGAGATGAAAAGTTGCCGTTTGACATGTTTCGGCAAGTAGCCAGAAGAGTCGGTGGGCCAGCTCCGGATTCCCAACAAGTTGTTGATGAAATTGACTATGGCAACAGAGATACCAGGGCACTATCAGAACAACTTATCCGTCACCTGCGTGCAACGGTAATTGAACTATCGTCTAGTCCTCTATCCGTCAATGATGCAACCCAAGCAAGCAACACGGTTTTGCAACGTGACCATGAAGTTCCGGAAACTACTATTGTGGCAATACGAGATTGGTTGCAAGGTCAACACGGTTTAGATTTGGACGTAGAGTGGGCTCAATGGCGCGACCAAGTGGTTTTAATGGCAGAATTTTCTTCTACATGATTTTTTTTGCCAGACACTTTGTATATCCAGGGGTGGAGTCGTTTTGGAGTTAGTGTTTAGGATATAATCAAGCTATGTCCAAATTAGTTGTCATTGATTCCCATGCGATTTTGCATCGGGCTTTTCATGCCTTGCCCGGGCTTAATTTTAGGCGTGATGGCCAGATGATCAACGCTGTCTATGGCTACTTTAGTATGTTGCTTCGGGTGATTACTGACTTATCTCCCGATTACCTGATTGCTTGCTTTGACTCTCGAGGACCCAATTTTCGTCATCGGAAGTTCATTGGTTATCAAGCTAATCGACCGAAAATGGATGATGAGCTTGGTTCTCAAATTGATCTAACCCGCAACTCAATTAAAGGGGTTAATATTCCGGTTTTGTCCAAGAGCGGTTTTGAGGCTGATGACCTGATTGGCACTGTTGTTCAAAACAAAAAAGTTGACCAAGCGATTGTCGTTACCGGTGACAAAGATTTGATGCAACTAGTTAATAGTCGAGTCTCCCTTTTTCTTTTAAGAAGGGGAATGAGCAATGTCGAGCTGGTTGACAATAAAAAGGTCAATCAGATTCTTGAAGTCGATCCCGATCAGGTGATTGACCTCAAGGCCCTAATGGGTGATTCGTCTGACAACTATCCGGGAGTGGCGGGGGTAGGGCCGAAAACGGCAGTTCTTCTTTTGAGTCAGTTTAAAACCTTGGATGGGATTTATGAGAACCTGGGCAAGATTGACAAGGAGAGTTTGAAAAAGAAGTTGATTGATGGCAAAGAGGCCGCCTATCTGTCTCGTTTCCTGGCAACGATTGACCTCAAGGCGCCGGTTAAGTTTGCTTTGTCGGAGGCCACCTGGAATCAAGAAAAATTGTTAGAATTAAAATCAGTTGTTAAAGAGCTTGGTTTTCCGTCTTTGGTTAGAAGGATTGAATCTAGTTTTGATCGAGGTAAAACCGATCAACAGATGAGTTTACTGTGAAGAAAAAAAAGAGTCCAAAGATTGCTTTGGTTCACGATTATTTGGTTGACTATGGTGGGGCCGAAAGAGTCTTGGTGGCTTTGCACGAGATTTACCCGCAAGCGCCGGTTTATCTGGCGATTCTGGACAAAAAGGGGTTGGGGAAAACTTGGCCAGTCTTTGAAAACTGGGACTTGAGAGTTTCCTGGTTTCAAAGATTACCATTTTCCAGAAAAATGATTTCTTTGTTTAGGTTTTTACTGCCATTGATTTGGGGTAGTTTTGATTTGTCGGGATATGATTTGGTGATTTCGTCCTCCTCTTGGGCAATGCCCAAGGGAGTTAAAACAACAGGTAAGACCAAACATGTTTGTTATTGTCACACCCCGCCTCGGTTTCTCTACGGCTATCCGGATGCTCGGCGCTGGACTCGGTTTTGGCCGGTTAGGGTCTATGCGGCGGTGGTTAATCATTTTTTGCGTTTTTACGATTATGCTAGTTCTCAAAAAGTGGATTGCTTTATTGCCAATTCCAAAGAAGTGGCCGGTCGGATTAAGAAGTTTTACAAAAAGGATTCAGTAATTATTCATCCGCCTGTTAATATTGAAATTGGCAAAAGTATTAAACCGGGTGCTTCCGGGCAGACTAAACCTTTTTATCTTTTTGCCAGCCGTTTGTATGATTACAAACATCCAGAGTTAGCCATTGGGGCTTGTCACCAGCTGGGCAAGCGATTGTTGGTTTCTGGAGTTGGGGCACTGCAGGCCGAGGTAGAAAGATTAGCTAGTCAAAGCCAATATGTTGATTATCTCGGCAGAGCCACTGATGATCAGCTTTGGAAGTTGTATGCTGATTGTCAGGCCTTTGTCTATCCGATTGACGGTGAGGATTTTGGGATGATGCCGATTGAGGCGGCTTCTTTTGGCAAACCAACCATTGGCTATTACTCCGGCGGAATTAAAGAAACAATTCTGGATGGCAAGACCGGAGTTTTTTTTGACCAGCTGACGGTTGATAGTCTAGCCCAAGCGATTGAGAAGTTAGAGTCAATAAAAATCAATCCCCAAGATTGTCGAGACTGGGCCAGTCAGTTTTCCAAAGAGAATTTTAAAAAGAAGATCAAGGCCTTAGTTGAGAAAGTTTTGAATGAAGACAAAGAAAAAAAAGAAGATTAATCTTCCTTCCAGGTTTGTTTTTGCTCTCCACTTGTCTTTTGGGGTTTCTCTGGGGATTTTATTTCTGCTATTGTTGGTGTTTGGGTGGACCAAGTATCTTTTAAAAGAAAGACAAGAGCAAGAGTTAATCTTCTGGAAACAAGTATCCTTGGAAGATCCTGGCTATCCGGATGCTTGGGCCCAGATGGCAGTTTTAAATTATAACCAAGGCAAAAAAACCCTATCCAGGTTGTTGATCAAAAAAGCCTGCCGGCTCGATCCAATTAGAGAAGAGTTGAAAGAGTTAAAGGAAAAGATTCAGTAAAAAAAATGACAACCTTCATCAAGGTTTGGGTTTTTGAAAGCATTGATTTTTTGCTGGAGTCGCTACTACTGGACAAGATAAAAAAATACGGACTAATGGCCTTCGAGCTAGAGAATTTATAGTTTTTTTGGTTTAATCTGTTTTATGAACAAAGAATTAGATTTAAGTAGCCAAAGATTGCTTTTAACCAGAGAGTTGGGCAGTTTTGCTGATGCCTTAGAAGGCAAAATTGAACCAAAAGAGGGACAAGCAGAGATGGTTGAGAGAGTTCAGAACCTTTATAAAGAGAAACCTGGACTTAAAATATTAGGGACAGCGTTGACAGAAACGAGCACTGTTGATGAGGTATTGGCTAGTTTGTGTAGACAAATGGGGCTACCCCCTGGCTCTAACTGGGGGTTCATAAGAAGTCGGCTGGTTGGCAGAACGGATTTTATTTTGGTTTTTCCGGGATCCAGCGAACTTCCCGAGCAAACAAGAGGAGCATTGGAGAAGCGGGCGGGGGGGGGGTTGGGAGTGAGAACCTTTTGGGATTGTGTTGGTGGAGATACCGAAGTTGCTGGTTGTCAGAAAGGACGAATCTCGTCCCTTTTCCAGCGTTTTCGATAAGCATATCACCCGTCAAGTGATATACTTTTTGTGAAGACTTAACTTAGTCCGTTTTTTCAACTGGATCACGGATGTCAAATAGTCCGATTATTGGTTGGACAAGACTAGAATTGGCGAAATTCTTTTATAGCTGATATAATCAACAGTACATGGCTGGATCGACTGAACTTTTACCAAGACCAATAGTGCTTTATGATAAGAGAGATTGGGTGCCGATGAGTTCTGCTTGGGCGGGTGGTGGGGAAGATGATTTTTGTGGGGTAGACACAGAGGAGGGTCGTGCTATCACAGAGATGGCTCAAACCCAACTCAACGAACAAGAACTTATCGCTGTTCAAACTATTCAGGCACCATCATGGGGAAGAACACCGGAACAGGTAGCACTTGTTGCTACCTATGCCCCTCTTCGTCTTTCGCGATAATCCTAACGAAGTACACCTTCAAGGTGTCTCAGGTAGGACACC
>JBDRHU010000042.1:0-2487 GCA_043816565.1 Patescibacteria group bacterium | reverse complement strand
CCATTGTTCTCCCAAGTCCAACTCTACGATCGTTCGATCGTATTCGGAACAACCAGGGTAATGATAAGTTTTCTTTTCGCCATGTTCATGCTTACCAAGATTTCCTTTTATGTCGCACCCCGGATTGGCAGTATTCGTCTTTTGGTAACAATTTGGACCCCAAACACCCAGTTGTTTTTCTTTATCTCTTTCCCCTTCTGTTTTGAGCAGTTCGGTAACCTCTTTGTTTTCTTGCTCTGTTCCTCCAGAAGCATACTTGGCCCAACCATTTTTAATCAAAGTTTCGTTTACTGATTGATTGTCAAGATAGACAAAAGCGATGGTGCGATTAAATGAGTCTTTGCCAGCCTTTTCAATTTTAACATCCTGATTTAATATTAATTTTTCTAAATTCAACTTTGCTTCTTGACCAAAGCAAAGTTCAATCTCGGGGGCATCAAGCTTTGCCAATCTAATTGTTTGATCCGGAGGAATAGAAAAAGAATCGCCGTCAAATACTTTCGTTACCCTAAATGTTTCTGGGAAATTATTAGATCGATTCACTCTTCCTGCCAAATAGACATTCAACCCCAAAGAAATCAATGTTATCAATCCCAAAATTACCCCAAGCGGTTTTATCTGTTTTTTCTTTTTCATTTAATGTTTTCTTTGTAGCAACAATCGTTGCTTACTATTCTAATTTACACAAAGCTTAACAATATTGCCAATGGTCGCTGGTATTTTCCTAAAAACACCTTTTGTTGTAAACTATCTCTTACATGAAAGGCATAATATTAGCTGGTGGTCGAGCCACCCGATTAAGACCCTTAACCAAGGTTACCTCCAAACAGCTTTTGCCCATATACAACAAGCCAATGATTTACTACCCAATTGAGACTTTGTTAAAAGCTGGCATTAAAGATATTTTAATAATTATCGCTCCTGACTATGCTGGCCACTTCCTTAATTTGCTTGGTTCGGGGAAAGATTTTGGTGCCAAATTTTCTTTCGAAATTCAGGAAGAGCCCAAAGGTTTGGCCGACGCTTTTATCATCGGAGAAAACTTTATTGGTAACGATGAGGTTGCCATGATTCTGGGTGACAATATTTTTGAACAAGATTTCTCAAAAGAAGCTAAATCATTTAGGGGCGGCGGTGTTGTCTTTGCCAAACAAGTACCTGATCCACAAAGATTTGGTGTTGTCGAGTTTGATAAAAATATGAAAGTAATATCAATCGAAGAAAAACCGAAAAAGCCCAAAAGTAATTATGCCCTAGTTGGCTTTTACCTTTTTGATAAGTCTGTTTCCAAATACGCCAAAAGCTTAAGGTCCTCCGCCCGCGGAGAAATAGAAATTGTCGACTTGATGAAAATTTACTTAAAGAAAAATGAACTCAAAGTTCACTTGTTTGATAGTCTTTGGGAAGACGCCGGCTCTTTTGATAGCCTGTTGAGAATCAACAATATCATGGCAGAAAGAGTAAGCGATAAGACAATTTAAAACCGCTTTTATTAGACCTGGAAACTGTTCAATCTAGAACTGTAGGTAACGATTATTAATACTTACAGTTCCAATATAGACAAAATCCAATAATGTCGTCAATTATTTTTGAAATCCAAAAGCTTGCTTGGAAACTTTAACAACATTCTTAAATAATATTTAAAGGTGTCCCAATCACTCAAGCCTTCTTTGGCTTTCCTTAGAAGCCACCTGGGGGTCAAAACAGACTGATAGAGGCCTCTAACCAGGGACTGAATTTCTTCATCGCTCATATCGGTTTTTAAGACCGGCCGACTCATATCATACTCATCCCAATTAAGAGTTTTTAACCAGCTCTTCTTTTGAGCTTCAGCAAACAAGGGAGTGCCAGGGTAGGGAGTAACAATGGTTGCCTGGAGAGTATCGGCCAATCCCCTTTCAAAAAAGCTTTTGGCCAACGCCAATGTTTTTTGAGCATCAACCTTACTTTCCCAGGGGTAACCAATCATGGCGGTTAAGTGGGGATTAAGTCCGGCCTTTTTTGCCCAGGTCAATACTGGTTCAATTTGTTCAAGCTTCAAGTTTTTGTCGAGTCGGTCCAAAGTATTTTGATTGGCTGATTCTAGACCATAGAGTAAAAAGCGAAAGCCAGCCCTGCCCATTAACTGATAGTCTTTTTGATTTAAGTCGGCATTAAACCGCATATTACAACTAAGCCTGATTTTTTTTGAATAACCTCTTTTGATCATCCCCTGACAAAATTCTCTCAACCAATCCCCTACCGGAAAAGTTCCCGAATCGTCCATGATCTCTCTGACCGGATAGTTGTCAAGAATGTGACCAATTTCGTCCAATGCTCGCTTGGGGCTCATCGATTTGAAGTTTTTTCCGGGATTCAAAGTTGTCCAGCTACAAAAAGTACATTTGCCCCACCAACAATCACGACCAAACATAGTATAAGTTCCTGGTAGCCGCAAATAATTGGAATTTTTGTAGGCGTAGAGTTGCCAGTTGGTTAACTCGCGGT
>JBDRHU010000041.1:0-18607 GCA_043816565.1 Patescibacteria group bacterium | reverse complement strand
CAGCGATATTCCCACTTTTATTCGCCGTTAACTGGGCAAGACCCAAACGTTTTAAAACGCCGATGAAGCCTCTTCCTCTTTTATTCACTCTCGCCCTTCATTTTACCAGAAATTTTGACACTTCGTTTTGTCTGCTATAAGTGCATTCTAGGGTTCTATAAATGTTATAATTGCGACAGATGTCACTTTTAAGGAAAATTCCAGGTTTTCGTTCAAAAAAGTGGTGGAAAACCTTAATCGCACTGGGCTTTTATCTGTTCATTTCTTTAATAGTTTCGGTATTTTTATTTCCTACTGCCCCGACACTTGCTTTGGAAAAAATTGATCCTACCAACAAAGATTCTGTTTCTGTTGTGGGCAAAACCTACCCAAATAAACCAGTATTTCTTTTAAAAAGCAATGAAACTGTCCAATCAGTCAAGTCAGGCCCCGCTGGCAAATTCCATTTCGTTGTCAACGACTTGATTGGCGGTAATTATCCATACACAATCAAGGTTTGTGACCCAAAAAAAGAAAATCTGTGTAGAACCGAAAACATTTTGATCGTTGTAGACCAAACACCCCCAGTCCAACCGATGATCACCATACCAGACGAACTCCCTGATGAAAAAGACAAGGAAATTATTATCAAGGGTATTTCTGAACCAAATACGAAAATTGTCGCATCCGTTCAGGACAAAGAACTATCGCCTGTTACCGCCAACGACAAAGGTGAATTTGAGGTCAAAACAAGCTTAACTCCAGGCCCGAATATCGTTAGCATCAAAACAATTGATATCGCCGGTAATGAAAGTACTGCCAGTAATACCTCCATAAACTTCAATCCAATCAAACAAAAAACTAAAGTTATTAAAGTAATTGACGGCGATACCATAAAAATAGAGGGTGATGGAATTGTCAGATATATCGGCATTGATACTCCGGAAACTGTCCACCCAAACAAGCCAGTACAGTGCTACGGGGAAGAAGCCTCCAGTAAAAACAAAGAATTGGTTGAGGGCAAGGAAGTAATCCTTGAAAAAGATATTTCTGAAACCGACAAATATGGCAGGCTTTTAAGATATGTTTGGCTCGGAGACATTCTGGTAAACGAATATCTTGTCAAAGAAGGTTACGCCCAATCAAGCAGTTATCCGCCAGATGTAAAATATCAAAACCAATTTGTTGAGGCCCAAAGACAAGCCAGGGAAGAAAAAAAGGGGCTCTGGGGAGATGTTTGCAACTCTCCTCAGCCAACTCAAGCACAAAAAAATATCCCCCAACCAACCATCAGAGAAACAACAGCCCCTATTCCCGCCCAAGTTAAAACCTCAAATCAATCTTCGGAAAGCTATGGTTGCGACTGTTCCAAAACTTGTTCTCAAATGTCATCTTGTGCCGAGGCTCAATACCAACTAAATACTTGTGGCTGTACAGCAAGGGACGCAGACAAAGACGGTATTGCTTGCGACAGTGACTGCCAATGAGAAACTATCACTAGCAAACCACGATTTAAAAAACAACTCCCAAAACCTAGTACCTAACTACCAGCCTCGGGGTCTCTAGATAGCAGGCTACTCCGTTGAGGGATTTAATTTCCAATCGATAGTGGTTGTTGCCTCGCCAGATTCTCAAGGCTTGACTGGTTAGAGTCTGAAAACCAGTTTGGTCGGTTGACTGTTGGGAAAAATCAACTTCCCGAAAATTGTCCAGATCATAGAGCCGAGCATAACAACGGCTATTACTGTCCCTGGCTTTCAAATTTCCCTCCCAATAAACCTTGGCCGATGAAGAATAATCAGCCAGGTTAAAAGAAAACTCGGAACCGTCAATCACCGTCCAGTCTCGCAGGATAGTTGATCCTCCGTCTCCCAAAGGAACATAAGCCAAACTGGCAACCTTACTGGTTTTGCCGGCCAAAGCAACCGCAACCCTTTGATCAATCAACTCCTGGCAAGCCAACGGACAAACCGAAACAGAATCAACCGACGACAACACTTTTCCGCGACTAAACTTAGAAAAATAAGCCGCTAGTAAGGAAGTCTGGATAATAAACAAGAATAAGAGCAAACGACCAAGCCAAGCAAACATTAAAAAAGTATACCGCAAACTTAACTGCTGGCACTAGTATATCTTTTCAATCCCCAATACCAAAACCGAAGAGAAACTAGGGCTAAAAGAAAACCAAAACTAAGCGTCAAAACTACCACTGGCCAAGTCAATAGTCCCATTAGACCCTTGGCGGGAAAAGTAATCAGTAAAACTACTGGAAACACAAAGGTAAGCGCAAACCTAACCATGCCTCGATAAATATCAGTTGGAAATCGAGCCATGGCAGTTAAATCTCTGTAAATCCAAACTAGATGATCGACCTTCTGAGTTAAAATAGCCATGGTGCAAACAAACAAGTGAAAAGCAAATCCTAAAGACAAACTAGAAACCAACAAAAACGAAAAAGAGATCACCCCAAACCACCCGGCCACCAAATGATTTTTTGCGACAAAATAAACAAAAAAAACCAGTAAGGGAATCAGGGTAATAAAATCAAGAATATCGATGTGTCCAAACAGTGGACGAAAAAAAGACGGTATCGGCTTTAGAAGGTCTAGGTCATAATCTCCGGAACTAACCAACCACCTAAAGTGATAAACTCCACGAAAAAGAAATTGCACCAACACGTCTACTAAGTTAAAAACCAGGAAAAAACAAATCACTTCATTCTGGCCATACCCGGCCACCTCTCCAGAACTAGAAACAGCAAAAGATAAAAAGGCAAAGAAAAAAACAAAACGAACAATTTTGCCTAAAATAAAAAAGATTCCCGCCGAAGAACTAAACAGGTCGGGCCGAATCACCATCTTGCTCATGAGCCATAGCAACCTCAAAAAATGTCTAATCCTGGCAAACATCAATATTTTACCCTCCGTGAGCTGAATAAATTTTTAATCCCCTCTTCCACATAACTTTAAAAAGCAAAAATAAAATCGCTATCCACAGAAAAAGAATAAACAAAATCTGATAGTTCTGTAAAATAGTTGTCTGCTCTAACCAAACCTTAACCGGATAATAAATCAAATAAGGAAACGGAGTTAGAGAAATTAACCGACTCGCCCAGCTCGGCAAAACATCAATCGGAAAAAAGGCTCCTGACATAAACTCCATAAAAACAATCATAATCAACCAACGTGGCGCCCAAACCGAACCTGTCCAAAAAGCCAGTGAAGAAGCGATAACGTTCAAAATAAAAAATAAAACCATTGCCAACAAGGATAAGCCAACAAACCAAATCACTGTCAACAAACTAGCAGGAAAATAAAACGGAAAGTGAAAAATCCGCAAAACAAGGGCCACTTCTAAAACAACAAAAAAAATGTTTAAGGCCTTATCGGCCAGGTCACGGACAAAATAATATTTGAAAATTTTTTGCGGGCGTAATAAATAAGAACTCAACTTTCCGGTGTAAATATCGGCTTCCAAATCCGTACTCCTGGAGGATAAAATTAGTCCTCTCAAAAAGGCGATACCGACGATATAGGTAAGCATTTGCGCTTTTTGATATCCCAAAAATGATTCTTTTTGGCCATAAACAGCCAACCAGAAAAAGAACAAGCTAAGAAAAAAAATTAGACTTCGAAACCTCCACAGCAAGAAGTTGAGTCGATAGATGAAATACTCGACAATGGTTAGCTTAAAAATCAACCAATATTTTTTCATACCAGAAAACAAATTATAAACCTAAAATGACAAGCTCCAAATAAGCACCAATGATTAAATTCAAATACTTAAACTTTTTGGAATTTATTTGTTATTTGGTATTTGTAATTTGGTGCTTATATTGATACTCCAGTATACCGTCTTAAACCCAATCTCCAAACCAACCTAGAAAGATAGGCAAAAACCACCAAAACTAGCAAGGATATCCCCAACCAATACCAACCCAACTGTCCCAACAGAGCCTCAGTCGGCACCGCCACCATAAAAACCACTGGACAGATAGTGAAAACTAGATAATACAGGGCTCGATTGATGGAAAAAAACTTTGTTGGATACTTGGACATGGTTTCAAAAACCCAGAAAAAGGAAGTCAATTCTTGGTTTTCTATCAACCAAAAGGCAGTCGCCCCAAAAATAATTGAGACAAAAAATGCCAGCAATAAACCGACCAGTAGCAAAACTGCAAACAGTAAAACATTGCTCAAAAACAAACTGACTCCCGAATACCAACAGGCTCCCAAAAACAAAAACAAACCAACCAGGCAGTGGACAATAAACTCAGGCTCAAACTTGATGGCCGCATAAAAAAATGATCGGCCTGGCCAAAGAAGAATCTTGTCTAAACCCCCATGACGAATCCGATAACCAATCGCCAAACCGCCATTGAAAAAAGTAACCATTAACCCCCACCAAAGGTTGTAAACCCCATAGAGAATCAGCATTTGCGATCGATCCCAACCGGCCAGCGAGTCAACTTGGCCGTAAACAATTCCCAATGTCAGCAGGGTCCCCAAAAACCAAAACAAAGATCCAAAAGAATTAATAACCGTATCGAAGCGATACTGCCAGTGAAGCAACAGTCTCATTTTAACCCAATGGGGATAAACCCGAAAACTATGAAACCAGTCACCCAACCCACTAATTGCCAACCGCTTCATATTGTTTGACGCCTCGGGACCAAACCCAAGCGACTAGAAAAAATAACAACACTATCCAGAAAAACTGTTTGCCAATATTAGTTAAAATCAAACTGGCCGATAGGCTCCCTTGGGAAAGCTCGGCCGGAAACCCAAACAGAAGATAAAAAGGCAAAAGTTTCAAAACTCCTGACAACCAGTTTGGCAAAAACGCTAATGGAAACCAACCGCCTCCCAAAAACTGAGTCGGCTGATTGAATAAATGCAACACTGAACTGGTACTGGTCAACCAAAAAGCCAACATTCCCAGTAAAAACCGATACAAAAACAAAATTAAAAAGGCATTGAAAACTACCACTGGCAACCACAACCAAGACCCTAAAGAAAAATGAATCACTCCAAACAACAACAAACCCGCCAATACCACCACTAGATAAATCAACCACCAAAGTTTCTGCCCAATTATCTTAACCAGATAGGCCCAGAAAACCGACAATGGCCGCATTAGCGCTCCAGACAGAGATCCACTTTTAATCGCCTCGGCCAAATCAAAATCAACCCCATTAACCACCAAAAGATTAATCCCTTCAATGAAGATAAAATAACGAACTGTTTGGGCAAAATCATAACCAAAAATATCCCCGTTCTTTTGTCTAAAAACAATTGCCCAAAATAAAATCTGGATTAACAATTGGGCAGTTTGACGAAGGAAAAACAAAAAAAAGTTAGTTCGATAACTTAGGTCCTGCTGAAACCCAAGTTTGGCAATCATCCAATACTTTTTCATTTCGAGCCTGCGAGAAACAAGCTTCCCTCATTAGGCATAGTCCTTACCAGTAAACAACTCGCGAATAATGTCTTCAATCGGTGGCTCTTCAATGTCCAAATCTTTAACCGGGAACTTTTCCAACAACTTAGCCGCCAGAACTGGAACTCGATCTTTCTTAATACTCAAAGACACCTTGAACGGATCGAAGTCTTTAATTTTGCCCAAACCCTTCAAATCGGCCCTAGTAACCGGCTTTTTGAAAACCGCTGAAACCAATTTGTGATCAGCATACTTATTAGTAATTTCTTCCAGTAAGCCATCAAAAACGACAATCCCTTTGTCAATGATAATCACCCTCTTGGCCAGCTCTTGAACATCACCCATGTAGTGAGAGGTTAAAATAACGGTTGATTGATACTTTTGATTGTAGGCCTTGATAAAATCCCGAACCTTTTTTTGCATCACTACATCCAAACCGATCGTCGGTTCGTCCAAAAACAAAACCTCAGGCCGGTGAAGTAAGGCGGCAATCAGTTCACATTTCATCCTTTGACCAAGTGACAACTTTCTGGTTTGGACTTTTAAAACCTCGCTGACATCTAAAAGGTCAACCAATTCTGAGAGGGTTTGCTCAAACTGGGCTCCGGGAATCTGATAAATCTCTTTATTTAACAAAAAAGTTTCCATTGGAGGCAAATCCCACCAGAGTTGACTCTTTTGGCCCATGACAAAAGAAATTCTTTTTAAAAACTCTGACTGCCGATCCCAGGGGGTATAACCCAAAACCGACAAGAAACCGCTGTCAGGATAAAGCAAACCAGACAAACACTTAAGAGTAGTAGTTTTGCCAGCCCCATTGGGGCCAATAAAACCGACCAATTCCCCTTGATTAATTTTGAAGCTCAACTCATCAACCGCCTTGACTGTTTCGTAGCGCCGTCTAACCAGAGACTTGAGTGAACCCGCCAAGCCCGGCTCCTTCTGGTGGACCCGATAATACTTCTTCAAACGCGAAGCAACTATTGTTTCCATTGACCAATCTTAGTTTACTTGACGGCTCTTTTCAAGGCTTCGCCGGGTTTAAACCTGGGCATCCTTCGGGAAGGGACTTTTTTAACAGCCCCACCTCCAAACGGAGTGACGTCCTTTTTGGAAAAAACCTTGGTAAAAAACTTACCAAACCCTGAAATCTTAACTTTCTCGCCTTGAGATAAGGCCTTGCTGATTTCACCAAAAACCAACTCAACCACTTCCTTGGCTACCCTCTTGGGTAACTTGGCCTTTTTAGCAACAATTTCTGTTAATTCTCTTTTCTTCACTTGCCACCTCCTTTTTTTGACTAACTGTCAACTATGCCCATTCTAGTGAGCTTTTTTAGTGTTGTCAACAGCCAGCGGAGCGGTAGCACTAACTCTGGTTTCCCGAATGGCAGTGATTTTAATCTGACCCGCCCACTTGGCTTCCTCGTCCAGCTTTTCGGCCATTGAATGAACCAGCGCCTTGAGGCCATCGTCAGAAATATCGTCCGGCTTGACCATTACCCGAACCTCACGACCGGCCTGATAGGCGGCTACCCGAGAAACGCCCTCAAACGACTTGGCGATCTCTTCAATGTTGGTCATCCGCTTTAGATATTGCTCGTGGGCCTCATAGCGGGCCCCAGGGCGAGATCCAGAGCTAGCATCACCGACATAGACAGCCACCGACTCAAATGAAGAGAAGGGCTCATCCTCGTGATGCTGAGCAACTGTATCAATCACCGCCTGAGGAATCCGGTGGCGCTTGAGCAAGTCAACCCCTAACTGAACATGACTGCCTTCCTCATCAGTAATTACTTTACCAATGTCGTGAAGCAA
The DNA here is from genome assembly GCA_043816565.1 of Patescibacteria group bacterium. Classification (GTDB taxonomy): domain Bacteria; phylum Patescibacteriota; class Microgenomatia; order UBA12405; family JAHJSD01; genus JBDRHU01. Next base: position 11,372 of record JBDRHU010000041.1, on the reverse strand, counting down.
GCCACCCAAACGAACTGTCTTGACATCCAAATTCAATTCCTGAGCCAGGGCAACCGCAATTTGGGTCACCTCCAAAGTATGTTGGGCCAAATTCTGGCCCATTGAAAACCGATATTTAAAACGACCGATTAATTTAATTAATTCAACCGGCAGATGGTAAACCCCCAGTGATTGAGAAATCTTTTTCCCTTCCTCCAATAACATTTGATCCATTTGAGATTGAGTTTGGGCCACTACTTGCTCGATTTTAGACGGTTGAATCCGGCCATCCCGAATTAGTTTTTGCAAAGCTAACTTGGCCACTTCCCGCCTGACCGAATCAAACGAAGACAAACGAATGTCCAGGGTCTCGTCCAACTCCAACTCGACTCCGGTCGCTCTTTCGAAAGCTCGAATATTCCTGCCCTCTCGGCCAATAATCCTTCCTTTAATTTCTTCATTGGCCAAAGTAATGGTCGAAACGGTATATTCAGCTACCCAATCAACCGCCCCATGCCTGATTGATTCTAAAAATACTTCTTTAGCGGTTTCTTCACTTTGACCTTTAATTGCCTCGTTGGCCTCTTCTACCTTTCTGGCCACCCAAGTGGCCATCTGTTTTTCCACCCGATCAACCACCAATTTTTTGGCCTCATCAGCACCAAGACCGGAGAGTTCTTCAATCTTAACTTGACGGTCCTTTTCTAACTGATCAACCCGGACGGTTTTTTCCGACAACGTCTTGGTTTGGTTTTCCAAATCCAACTCTAACCGGCGCAACTCCCCTTCTTTGCGAGCAACCGACTCTGATCTTTGATTGAGCTCTTGTTCCCGCTTTTTTAATTCTTCCCAGCGAGCTGAATCAATTGGTTTAACAATCGGAGCAACCGGCAAATCCGGCAAGCGCTTAGTAGCAAGCTTTTTTTTCTTCTTGGCCTTTATAACTGGCGCCCTAGCAAGCTGCGTTTTGACAACCGGTGAAGCCGGTGGTAAATGTTTGACTGTCTTTTTGACAGTTTTCTTGTCCGCTTTTACCAGTTTGGACAACTTCGAAAGAATTCCTTGAAACATGACAACCTCCTTGTTTGCCAAACCAGTTTGAAGACAGCAATAAACCAAGTACCAAAGCCATTCCTAACAAGTTTGACATCAATAAAACATTAATAATAATCATCTCTAACCGTTCTATTCTACCACTTTAAAAACGAATTGTGTCAGGAAACTTCGCCGGTGACCGCTTTCCAAATCTTTTTTTCTAATTCAGCTGCCAATTTGGGATCACTGGACAGCAATTCTTTAACTGCTTCTTTGCCTTGACCCAACGATCGAGCGCCGTATTTAAAGAAAGCTCCGGCCTTATTAACTATTTTGTATTCCACCGCCATGTCAACAATGCCACCAGTACGAGAAATACCACAATCGTTCATAATCTCAAACTCAGCTTCCCTAAACGGAGGAGCAACCTTGTTTTTAACTATTCGAGCTTTGTGCAATGAGCCAATCACCTGACCATCAGCATCCTTAATGGCAGTTTTTCGGCGCAAATCAATTCTGACCGAAGAATAAAACTTCATTGCCAAACCACCCGAAGTTGTTTCTGGATTACCAAAGAAAACCCCAATCTTGTGTCGAATCTGATTGGTAAAAATCACCGCTGTGTTGGACTTGGAAATCACCGCTGTCAATTTTCGCAAGGCCTGAGACATCAGCCTTGCCTGAACCCCGACTGAGGCCGCTCCCATTTCGCCTTCAATTTCTGATTTGGGCACCAAAGCCGCCACCGAATCAATCACCACCACATCAACCCCGCCAGAACGAACCAAAGTCTCAACGATTTCCAGAGCCTGTTCGCCGGTATCCGGTTGAGAAATCAACAGATTGTCCAAGTCAACCCCAATCACCTTGGCCCTGGACGGATCTAAAGCGTGTTCGGCGTCAACAAAAGCAACCGTACCACCCTTTTTTTGAGCCTCAGCAATGACATGTAAACAAACAGTCGTTTTCCCAGAAGCTTCTGGTCCAAAAATCTCAGTCACCCGACCACAAGGAATCCCACCTACACCCAGAGCAATGTCCAACTGCAAACAACCGGTTGAAATGGCACTGACTTTCATCCTCGCCTGCCGATCACCACCCATCAACATAATCGCCCCTTTGCCATACTGTTTTTCGATCTGTTCCATCGCTACCCTAACCGCTTCTTTTTTACCGTCAGAAACACTGTTTTTACCTGTCATTCGGACCTCCTTGAACAATTAATCTTAGATAAGTTTTAACATAAAACATGGTACAATACAAGACAGATAAAACGTGGTTAAACTAAACCATCAAAAACAATTAAGAAAAGAAAATGTCTTCAACCAACTGACGATTTCTACTTGACAACCAAACCAAAAACACTAAATCATTTTTTGGTACAGATTTAAGTATTTCTATAACACTCCAGGAAGCATTTGAGCTCTCAAGGGCGGCACGAACAAGATCAGAGCCGGGGGCGTCTTCGATGTATTTTCGCACCTGGGGAATCTCAAACACCATTTTGGCTAACTCAGCATTTGAGCTCCTCAGGGCGGCACGAACAAGATAGGAGCCGGGGGCGTCTTCGATGTATTTTCGCAAACTCGAAAAACGACCGCTATTAAACAGTAAGTCAGAAGTGGGTGTTTCCGTCACGAGTCCAAACAAGTTCCGCCTTGCTTCGTCTGGCTCGTCAAGTAACATTTGTCCCAGTAATAGGCGATTTAACAAGCAGGAAGTTTCCCAATAGGGGGGCAGCCACTCCCGCGTCTCCCAAGTACCCAAATCGTTGGGTTTCATTACCGGCAAAAAAATTCCTTCATCCCTTAAGCGGGTCTCAAAAGAAGGGAAATCTTTCCTATCAAAGTGAATGTGCAAAGACCCTCCGTGCCCAAAAAATTTTCTCGATCTTCTACACCAAAGGGAAAATTCTAGAGCCCTTTTCAAGGCGTCTTCCCCGTTAATGAAAGGCAATCCCGGCTTAATTTCTATCGGAAATGAGCCATTCACCTCTTTCTTTGCCGGAAAAGTAAAATAAAATCCGTCTGGCAAAGGAATTGCCCTAAACCGAATCTCAGCAGAAAAACTCATAAAACACTCCGCCTCAAAACCAACTCTACCTGAATTGTCTGGAGGAAAGGCAAAAACGATTTCATTGACCAGACCATCGGCCCTCCCAAACCAAGTTAACAATCTGTTCGACAAATCCGCCCTTGAATCCCTAAAAGCAGTTTGAAAACTTGCTCTTTGACTGACTGTCATTTTCGGAAAATATCGGTCCAAAAAATCACCAGCCGAATCAGCCGTCCTCAACTCATCAAAATCTCTTTTGAACTCTTGTTTGGCCTCTAAACTATCGTTTTTAATAAATATTTCTTGGTACCCGAGGTCTCTTGCTCTGTCAAAAGCATCAGTAAACCTAGCCCGCCTTATTGCTTGCTCCTTACTCCAATTGGAATTTGAACTTTCTGTCTCAACCTGCAGGGCCAAACCAACAATGGTCGGATGCCTCATCGAAATTCCGCCTCCCAAGAAAAAACATAAAAGATCTCCAGCGTCAGAAGTGTTGAAATCAAGCCAATCTGCCAGGGACAGAAAAAGCTTAAGATTTTCTGGGCTCCTCAACTTTTCCTGTCTTCTAAGGGAATCAACCAAGGCAGAACCTATCGCCAATGAAGATGGCAACAATAACCGTCTTTCTGATTTGCCTTTATAGGCAAAAACGAAGTCCAGAACAGTTAAAAATGACTTGCTCCCCGCAGCGCTGTATTCTCTCTGTGAGCTAACTAGCTTGAAAACAATGGTTGACAGCTCTTCGATTGTCTCCATAGACGAATTCTGGAGCAAAAGAAACATTTCCCGATGAAGTTGTTGTAGGCCGGCTGGCAAAGATTGCTCTTGGACTTCATCTAAGTTCCCCTCTGCTAAACACTTGATCAAAGTCAAAATGTCGCCTTCATTTTCTGGCTGATCCCGAGAAACGACCAACACATTCGGGTTGTTGATTAACCCGTTAAGTTCAGTAAGGTATTGTAAAGTCCGGTCAAATAAAGTTATCACCAATTGGTTGCCGGAAAATTCTTCCTCCTTCAACTGTAGACTAACAGCAGTATTAAAATCTCCGGAGAGATAAGCGTTTCCTGCCCTGGATGAAAGTGGAGTCTCCAAATCTGCAATTTTTCCATAATTTTGAACACCTTTCCCATCCGGAGAAATTACTTTGTCGGTTTTTAGTGCCTGCGTTAGGCCACCTTTTTCTACCAAAGCATATTTCTCCCGTAAACTCTCTAGTAACCGTTGGTCAACAAAACCTACCCCCGGTGGTAAATCGCCGGTTAAGACACTAACTATTTCTGGACTATCGGGCAAAACTAAACTTCCATCTCCAACAACACTTCTGACAAACACGCCTTTATCGCCAAGAATCCAGCCCTCCCCCTTTTTTGCACCCACTTCATCCATGAACTCAAATAAAAACAGCGGGCTGAAAGTCCGCTGTTTTTGATAATGATGTTAACGCTTCTTTTTTGCCGTCGGCAACATCGTTTTTACCTGTCATTCGGACCTCCTTGAACAATTAATCTTAGATAAGTTTTAACACATAGTAAAACAAAAAACAATCTTCACTCCCCCAAACCGATCGCCCTAAATTTTTCATTTAACTTGCCTATCGGAAACAAATCGCTAGGATATAGCTCAACTAAATTCAACGAATAGTGTTTGGCCACCTTTTTCTTTCTATTCTTTAACCAATCATACCTTCTGTGCTCTCCAGACAAACCAAAAAACTCAATCCAATAATCTCCTACTAAAAAATCAACAGTAAGTCTGTCGCCTCCGGGATAGGCAACATTAATCTGATGATTGATCCCTCTTCGAAACAACCAGTCATCAATAATTCTCTCTGACAGAGAATCACACTTGTGACCATCCTTGGCAATATACTTTTTGGCAAATTTGACCGGATTGGGTTCAAATCCGGCGACATGAATTGCTTTGTTCCATGTTCCGAAAACACGACGCACTGCCCGGTATTGTGGAAGCTCTCTTTTAAACGGAATTCTCCCGTTCGATTTTACAAAGTCTTTAATTTTACCCAACAAATCTTCCCGTGAATACAGTGGCACAAATTTTGAAGGAGTGTTCAACCCGCCACGACGACAAGCTTCCCTTCTCTCTGGGGACATCGGACCAGGAATACTAGAAACCAAATACTTGATATTTCTTCTCCTAAGAGCCCGTTGTTGTTTCTCGGATAACTTTATATCGTAGGAATACTTGAAAGCACTACCAACACTAACTCCAAGTTTTAAAAAAATATCTCGGTGGCTAAAACCCTTCTTCCTTAACTGTCTTATTTTCTCTTGTACCTTTGTCGAAATCGGCCTCATCCCAAACCTCCAACTCTTGTACTTTCATCTTAATAGAAAAATTGATAGAATGCAAGCACAAACGGGGTGTGGCGCAGTTGGTTTAGCGCGTTCCGATGGGGTCGGAAAGGCCGCCGGTTCAAATCCGGCCACCCCGACAAAGTTAAACATTTTTCAAATACTCCTTAATCCTTTCACGATCCTCATTCTCTTTTGCGCCCTTAAAATAAATTTCGATAAACTCCACCTTGCAACTTTGGCCGTGAAAAGCGTAAATAATTCGAAGTGATGAGCCTTTCAAATAACGACAAAACAGGCGCGCTTTGACAACAGCGCACTGTTCACTCCGCGTAATAACATTGAAGTGTTTGCTATTTCCCAAGGGCACAAGATCAACAACACGCTTAAACTCCTCCAAATCCTTAGGCAATGATCTATATTTCTTTGAAAGTCGTTTAAACTCTTTGGAAAACCTCGGCAATTCACTATAATTCGTCTTCATAATTCCTGACGGAGTAATACTCATCGCGATAAAAAACACTCTCGTAAGAAAGTGGTTTCCCATCTTCTGCCACCTTCCAGGGAATGTCTCCGTGAGAATAATTTTCCATCTCTTTGGCGTTTTTATCAGAAAGTCGCGCCAAAACATCATCAATGTGTTCTATCTCACAACCAGACAAAAGGTCAAGGCTTGCTCGCCTAACCGCTAAATATTTTCTTTGAAGATAATTAAAATATTTTCCCTCGACTTTCATAATCTCGCCATTACGAATCATATCGTCCACAACGGCCTTGAATTCAACCGGTGTCGGTCCGTAGTGATTTTTGATATATGTTGCGCCAACAAGTTGTTTTTCGAACTTTTCGTAAAAATCAAAGTCAATAAAATAAAGCAACTTATATAGTACTGCCTCGCCAACATTAGATTTACCTCCAACCTTTGATAGAACATAAAGCAGAACTTCTTTAAATTTCTTAAGGTTTTTCTGTGGCACACTGATTCTTATCTCTTGCCTTTCTGTTTTTGTTTTGGCCTTGTCTTTTTTAAGCTTAACAACAATAACCTCTTCTTTGTTTTGCAAGAAATTATTAAAATCGATACCAAAAACATCCGCCAGTTTTTTGGCTTCGGTGATAGTTAAGTCTCGTTCCCCCAGCTCAATTTGAGAATAAGTCGGGCGGGAAATATCAAGCTCTGACGCCAAAAACTCTTGTGTTAACCCACGTTTTTTTCGTAGTCGCTGAACAAACTCCGCCAATGTATTCATCGTACCCAAAGTCTAATCTATGTAAAAATACTTGTCAAGACCCATGTAAAGAAATTGTACATGCTCGCAACCAAACGGGCAATTTAGATTTGAGGGTATTTGTATTGCCACAGCTATCTGCTGTTTTTATTGGGTGGCAATTTCTTTTGTTTCGCCATTAAAATTTTTACGTTTCTTGATGTTATTACACTTTCGCCTGTTTGTTTTTCTATTTCAATTCTTGCTTTTTTTGCGGCAGTGCCACCCTTTCGTGCTACCCCTTTGTTTTCTTTCAATCCCTTCGGTCTTTGTTTTTGGGATATTTCTGCAGTTGACACCTCCGCAAGCATATTCAGCACTAATTCAAGGTTGGTCATGTTGTCTCTTAAATTTTCTTTTTTCAATCCTTTGAACTTTTTATAATCTCTTACGCTTCTGTCGGCCCATGCTCTTGTAATTTCATCTGTCAATATCGCGTATTCCAATCCCTCTTTCATACCTCGTTCTTGCCACTCGTCGGTTAATTCCTTGCGCACCTCGATGCTTTTCAACCGTTGGTTTATCCATTCTTTTGAATAACCCTTTCGCAAGTATGTTTTCATCGCTCTATCAAAAGCAAGCTCCGGATCTTCCATCTCTTCTACCCGTTCGTGTCCAACTTTCGCCAACCATAGCTTAAAGGGCTCTGCTTTGGGCGAAGGAATTGATTGAATCAGCCTTAAAAGCGTTTCAGTATCAGCCACATCTGTTAGGTATTTTTTTCCGTCAGAAGACTCTATTTTCAGTTGTCCCACTTTTTGGGACAACTCGCTTCCTTCCTGTTTCAATCTTGTTTTCAACGCATTCCAGTACTTCCGCGGTCTTGGACTTTCTGTCAGGATTTCGACAATATCAACAATTGAAAAATACCAAACCTCCTGCTTATCATCATAAGAACGGCGTACTTGCCTTTGATTAAATAAAACTATTGAATGTGTTTTTTTCATAATGTCAACAACTATTTAAACGCCTCCGCTAACTGCCTAAAATTCGTCGGCTTATATTTATCCCAATCTTCCCGTCCCTTTGTCTCTGCAATTGTTTAATAGCGTCCCGCTTTTCGTTGTCGGTTAAGTTAAGTTTATTATTCACAGTTTTTACATCAACTGACTCACTAAATGTAAAACACCTACAAACTTCTGGATAGCAGAATCTTACCCAAAAACACCGGAAAGGTCAACGAAGCGAGTTCTTTTTATACTCCCCCTCCGGACAACTCTTGGCTTTCTGGTATCCGGCTTTTTTGGCCTCGGCCTCTGAACAAAACCACTGTTCTCCCCGGCCTTTCTCAACAATAGCAAATTGATACTGAGCGCACCCAGGAAAGTAATATCTTTTAATAGTTGAATTACTCATGTCAATGTTGCCTTTAATATCACAGTCCGGATTGTCCAGGTTCTCAGTTTGATAACAGTCGGAAGAATAAAGACCTAATTTATTCTCTTTGGCATAATCACCGGCTTGTTTTAACTGTTCTTCTTTTGAGGTCTGATCGTGATGATATTTCCCCCAGCCGTTTTCCAAAATCTTTTGATTGATCAACTCGTTACCCAGATAAACCAGGGCCATCGGCCGACCAGTCTGGTCAATAATTTCCTCTTGGACATAGACTCTCTTGCCCTTGACCAGCCCTTCTAAAAATTCTTTTGACTCAGCTCCGGCACAATATTCCAACTCGGGCGCATCCAATTGTCTCAATCGCAACCGAACCTTGCCGTCCAGTAAAATAGTGTCGCCGTCCAAAACCTCCAATACCAATATCCCCCTGTCGGTTCCTTTTTTAGAAAAAAGATATCCATTAAGCAACAAAGAAGGAATCAACAGAATAACCCCCAACCATTTTAACCACCCAATGCTCTTTTTGCCTTTTGCCATACAAAATCAATTGTATCAAAAACAACAATGGCCACCCTTATCTATTTATATCCCTTGGCTTGAGCTTTGAACATCTTGGAGTATTTGCCGTTTAGATCTAGCAATTTTCCATGGGTTCCTTGTTCCGTGATTCTACCCCCCTCGATCACCAAGATTTTCTCTGCGTTTCTGACAGTTGAAAATCGGTGAGAGATGATCAAAAGTGACTTTTCATCTTTGTAAACTCTGTTTATATTTTTGAAAATCTCATACTCTGCTTGGGCGTCAATTGCCGAAGTCGGCTCGTCCAAAACAAGCAGTGGTGGCATTTTGTAAAAAGCTCTAGCTAGAGCAATTTTTTGCCATTGGCCACCGGATAACTCAATCCCATTTTCAAAACCCGTTCCCAACATCTGGTCATATTTATTAGGTAATTTTTCTATAAACTCGGCCGCCCCACTCAACCGAGACGCCCTCTTGACTCTTTTTAAATCAATCTTCTTGTCCTCCAGCGAAATACTCTCTTTAACAGAAAAGTTGTAGTGAATGAAGTTTTGAAATAATGTTCCCGCCTGTTTGTACCACCAATTCAAGTCAAGATCTTTAACATTAACACCACCTATTAAAATCTCTCCTTGGCTGGCATCGTAAAAACGCATTAGCAATTTGATGATTGTCGTTTTGCCAGCACCATTTTCACCTACCAGGGCAACATTCTCACCAGGCTCAATGATAAACGAAACATTACTCAAAACATCCGGCAAATCCTCTCGATATCTGAAACTAACATTTCTAAACTCTATTTTTGGAGCCAGGGTTTGCGATTCTGGAATCTTTGTTTTATCTGCCAGCTTGACTCTGTTTTTTAAGTTCATGACGTCAAAAAAGTAGCCAACATGAAGACTCTCTTCTAAGAGATTGCTCAAATCCCCCAATAATTCTCCAACGGCATCCGAGATTGAATAGACCACTGCCAAAAGAAAACTAAAATCACCGATACTCATCAGCCCGAGTGTCACCTTGGGAACCTGCTGAACCAAAACAAAACCAATCACTATCAATTCCACCGCAAAGGAAAACAAATTGGAAAAACCATGCTTTAAGGCCACCGATTTATTTTTTTGATAGAAACTGTTTTGGATTTCCCGAATGTAATTTAGAATTTTACTTTCGGCCCTAAAAGTTCTTATCTCCTTCATGTTTTCTGGGCTAGTGGCTAGAGAAGATAAATAGAACATCTTCTTGTTGCTCTCTGCTCCCTCATCAAAAACTGACCACCTGGCTTCACCAAACTTAAGGCTTAACAAGAAATGGGGAATTGCCGATAGAGACACCAATAAAGGAATAAAAAAACCGAACTTAGTGGCAACAATAACGCTGACAACAAAGCCGATGACAGAACCCAAAACAGAAAAAAAGTTGTCCACCAACTGATAGGGTCGCCAATTAATGTTTTCTCTGGCCCGAAGCATTGAGTTAAAAGTATCAGAATTTTCAAAGTGGGAAATGTCTAAGGAAAAAAACTTGGCATGAAGGTCAAGCCAAAGTTTGTCCTGAAGCTTCCATCTGAAAATTGTTTTTACTACCGACCAACGAAAAACATGAATAAACTTCACTAGCCCCTTGAAAATAACATAAGAAAGCAAAGGAACTATTAAAAGCAAAGAAGAATCGTTAACAGCAATTCTATCAAGCAACAACTTGAACAAATAGGCCACTACCAAATAAGCAATAGACAGAATGAATGTAACCAGAGATAAACTAAGCATCTCCAGTGGAGCAATCCGAAAGGAATATCCAACTGTCGATAGGATGTTTCTCAAGTTCCCCTTAAACATAGTCTTAGTATAAACTACCCGACCACCAATAATTCTTCTTTTCTTTCGCCACAATTTTATTTTACCTCAATTTTCTAAAGCTCTTTGCGGAATCTAATACGCTAACACCAGATCCTTCTCCGCCAGTCGGCGGATCAGGATGACGACAGTGTCAACCTATTCCACCTTCCAGGTGGACAGGTTTTCTTGGTGAATAATGTTTGTCAGAATAGCGTATTCATCTTTTCTGCTAACCTCATTGTCTTTCCAGTAATCTGTCAGCTTGTTTCTAATTTCCTGCCCCATCATTCTTTGCTGAATCCATTTTTGACTTCGACCCATTCTTTGCCAATAGTCTCGACTACGATTAAGCGCCTTTTCAGGGTTATTTATCTCCTCTATCCTTTCATAGCCAACTCTTGCCAACCACAACTTTATCGGTTCTGCTTTCGGACTGGGAACTGATTGAACCAAACGCAAAATTGTTTCCACATCGGCCGCGTCAGTAAGATAAAATTTTCCGTCAGCCGCCTCAAACTTCAGCTGGTGACAATTTGTCACCGACTCATTTTTTTCCTTCTTAAGTCTTTCTTTGAGTTTGTTCCAATACTTCCTGGCAGTTTGGTAATCGGCCTGTTGAATCAGCGCTTGAATAATGTCTGTTACCGAAAAATACCACTTTTCCTCTTTTTCGTTCCACGAACGACGGATTTTCTGACCCTTAAAAATTGCAACCCTGGTTGTTTGGCCCCGTAGTGTATTCAGTGAATTTTTGGCTTAATGAAATAATGTTGCCATTCCGTAACTCGACGAAACTTCAGGGATATTCCCAGCTTGGGTCCCGGAAACCAAATCATAGACAACTACGTCTTTGGACTCGTAATCTACCATCCCGCCACAACCTTCCCTTCCGTTACACAACTCTATCTCGTTATAGACAATCCTTGTTGGGGTTACCCAAAAAGGAAACAGGGCGTTTTCTGCCACCAATGTATTTTCTTCTGTGACCAAATCATACAACCAAACCTGGTTATCAGTCCTGTTTTCAT
>JBDRHU010000040.1:0-9379 GCA_043816565.1 Patescibacteria group bacterium | reverse complement strand
GTCTCTCAATGTTATTGCTATTGCCCTTACAGTGTCAGCATCCACCCTGAGCGCTCTTGCTTGACCGCCGCTAATATTATCCAAAAGATCTCCTACCTCGCTAGGGTCTTGGCCAACAGCTATCCCAAGCTGAATAAAACGTTTTACAAGCTCCACCGCCTCTCTCTGTTTATCCGATTCGACAGGTCCTTTCCCAACTAATTCGGACATAACTCACCATCACCTCCTAGCAGAAAAATAAAAATCAACTATCAAATTATATCAAAAAAACCAAACTATTTCTTCTTTCTAAAGACCTTCTCAAACACCAGCAACAGAGGTACTGCAGTAAAAGTTGAAGAATAGGTGCCAGTAATGGTTCCAATCAAAAGGGCAGTAGCAAACCAACGAGTTGACTCGCCCCCCAAAATTACTAAGGCGGTCAACATAAAAATAATCGTCAACGAATTATTAACCGATCGGACCAATGTCTGACTAACAGCCGAATTGGCAATGTTTTTCAAACTCTCCTTGGGATTAATCCGACTTAACTCTCTAATCCGGTCAAAAACCACCACCGTGTCGTGAACCGAAAAGGATAGAATCGTTAACAAGGCCGTCACAAACAAACCATCCACTTTTACCTGGAAAAAATGTCCCAGCAAACTAAAGCTACCCAGCAGAATAAAAGTATCGTGCAACATCGCCATAATGGCGGCAATCCCAAAGACCTTCTGTTTAAACTGGAAGGTCAGATAAAGCAAAATCGCCAGGGTCGCCAGAATAATCGCTAAACCAGTCTTGATCAACAACTCCCGCCCCAGTGATGGTCCCAAGGTTTCAAACCTGACCAACTCCAGAGTCGGATCTTTTTGACTCAAAACAACCAATAGTTTGTTCTTGTCCTCCTCTGACAGCTGTTGATTGCCCAAATCCAAACCCAAATCAGAAGCAGCCTGATTGACCTCTAATTGACCAATCCCGCTTTCCCCTTTGACCTCTAGAACCGTTCCGCCAGTAAAGTCCAACGATGGCACCAACCCCCAAACCAGCAAAGAGGCAATTCCGGGGATCAAAACCAAAAGAGAAATCAAAAAATAAAGCCAAGTGAATTTCATCCAATTGATTTTCATTTATTATCCTTTCTGGCCAGTAATCTCAAAAAGTTTCTGGTAACAACCACCCCGGTGAACAAACTGATAAAAATCCCCAACGCCAAAGTCAGAGCAAACCCTCGGACCATGCCCGAAGTGTTTAGAAAACTCCAATTGAAAGGATTAAAAAGCAAAAAACAGGTAATCAAGGTACAGACATTAGCGTCCCGAATTGAGTCCCAAGCCCGACCAAAACCCAATTCCATCGCCACATTCCAAGGTCGTCCGGCCTTCAACTCTTCTTTCATTCTCTCAAAAATCAAGATATTGCTGTCAACTGCCATTCCCACCGACAACAAAAACCCCGTCAATCCCGGTAGGGTTAAAGTTACCGGAATAATCTTGTAGAGGGCCAGGGTTAACAAACCGTAAACCAACAACCCTAAACCGGCGACAATCCCCAGCCAGCGATAGACCAGGGCCATGAACAACAAAACCAACCCTAATCCGATTAAACCGGCTTTCATGCTCTTTTGAACCGACTCTGCTCCCAAAGTTGGCCCCACCTGACGCTGTTCGATTAACTCAATCGGCACTGGCAAAGCTCCAGCTTTAAGCTGTGAAACCATCCCCTTGGCCTCTTTCAGGTCAAAATCTCCGCTGATAACAGCCCGACCATCAGTAATCGGCTCTTTAACTTGAGGAGCCGACAGTAAAACATTGTCCAGAAAAATCGCCAATGGCTGACCAACACTTTCGCTGGTAATCTTGGCAAACAAGTCTTTGCCCTCCGGATTAAATTCCAAAGAAACCTCCGGTTGACCAGTCTGGGGGTTAAAAGCCACCGTCGCCCCCAGAAGATGGCGCCCGGTTAAACCAGTTTCTTTACCAAACAAGTCATAAATAGTCGCTGAGGCAGTTGCCTCCGGTGGCAACTCAACTATCTGACGAAAATCCAACTCAGCCATTTGGCCCACTAAAGCGACTGCTTGTTGAACCTCGGCTACCCCCGGCATCTCGACCAACAAGCGATAGTCGCTACCAAAGCGAGAAGTCTTGACCGAAGCCTCACTGATACCAAAAAAATTAACCCGTCGTTCAATGTTTTCGGTTAAAGACTGAAAGGCCTCCTGCCTAGACTCCTCTGGCAAATCCTCAAGCTTAGCTCGAAAAGTCAAATTCACCCCGCCGGCCAGGTCCAAACCTTTAACCACCCGGAAACGGTTGAGAAAATTGAACGGTCGAGAAATAACAGTATCAATCTGCCGATTGAAAATAGTCGTTTTCAAATGGTAGCTAGACGGCAGATCAATCACTAAGGCCGAAACCGACAACAATAGAATCAACCAAAAAATCAACCTTTGTTTCTGCATCTTAGTCCAAAAGCTCCTGCTCGCTACCAATAATCATCACTCGGCCAGAAAGTAAAATCTGATATAAAAATGGGTCTCGGCCTTCTTTGCGCAAACGAAACTCTTTTTCGTCCATGACGGTATAGTTAATTTCCCGATCACGCAATTTTTCCTCTTTAACAACCAAAGCTCCCAGCTCTGGCAAAACCACACTACCAACTACCAAAACGTCAATCCGATCATCCTGCCGAGGTAAATTCCTAGCAAAAGCGGATGAAAAAATCACCGCCTTAATCTGGCCCAAACGCTGGCGAGATTCAATAATCTCTTTACCCAAACCTTTGGTTTTCAAAACCAAAGAAAGCAAATCTTGAAAAAATAAGTGCTTTTGGTCAACCCAATAAAACAGGCGACTGGCCCGCCATTCGCTTAATAAAATCCCGGCGGCCTTCAGATTGGCCAACTCTCTTCGAACTGAATTAATTTCTTCTTCAACCAGACGAGTCATCTGCCGGACATAATAGGTCTGATCAGGGAAATAGAAAAACGACTGAATCAACTTTAGTCTGGTTTGAGAGACAACTAGCCTTTTAAGCGCTTTTTCCGGATTCATCATAGCTAACTTGATTGCCGGTGGGCAGAACCTCAATCCACATTTGGCCACGGTTAAATTTAATCTCCTGGCCACGGACGTCAGTAAAGATTGTTCTTGATACTCGGGTTTTTTTGCTCCAGCGGGCTTCAATCGCTTGACCGTCTTGGAATACCAGTGCCTTGCCAGTACCGATTGTCTTGTAGAGCATGTGTTTGTGCTCGTCAACTGGTCCAGTCTCTTGGGCAAACTGAATCACCACTACTTTGGCAGCCAATTGTTCGTCGGTTAAAAAGTCCTTGTGGGGAACACCGCCATTGCTACGAAGATAGCGGTTACTGGCTTGATCATACTGCCAGGAAACGGCATAGGCCTTGTAGCCCTCCCAAAAATCAAAAGCGATACTGCTGACATCTCCTCGCTTGTCCGCTTTCTCTTCTTCTTTGAAACTCCAAGCAATAAAGTCTTCGTCCCACTGATCGCCGCTTTCACCCTTGGCAGCCAAATCACGATCAATCGCTACTTCCCAAAGATCCTTCGAATCGCAGTACATCGTGTGTTCTGTGGCTCTTTTTTCACCAGTCCGGTCTGGTTCCCGGCGACAAGAGTGATAGGAAAGGGCAAACTGGTCCATGTCTGAATGGTGGTCGGCATCTTTCCAACCATAGCGGTCAATCTGACAAAGAGCCTTGGCCCGATTGTCAACAGTCGGATCATTACACAAACCGGCCCCACCAACATGAACATACAGAGGATAATCAGAATACTCAGAGGCCCAGTCTAGAAAATAGGTCCTAGCCGATCGAACCGGTCCAAGCTCATATTTACGGGTCGCTGGTTCGGTTGCCTGACAGTAAAAAACTGCCACAAAACGAGTAATCCCACCTTCAGCGACTGCCTCATAGACAAGATCGGCTCTGGATAAGCCTGACTGAGGCCGAGAATCCTCGTGATTTTCGATCATGACTACTAATGGTCTTTTTTCTTCCCAAGCTTTCTTCTGATCTTCAGGATAGAAAACTCCGTTAAGGGGACATTCCCCTGTTTTGGGACCGGTAAAAACAGAAGCACTAAGCTCAGACTCCTCTGTTTGCTCTACTTGTTGATCAGTCGGCCTCAATAAACCCAGACCCTCACCAGGCCAAGCAAAAACAGTAAAAGAGATACCGGTGGAAATCAAATAAATTCCCAAGCCGGCAATGATCATTTTGGTTTTTTTGTTTAAGTTCATTTTTGTTTGGCTTTCTTAATGGCTAACTCTTCTTCGGCAGAAAGCTTTCCTTCTTGTCCTAGCAGTTTAGCGTAAACCCTAGTGGTTTGTCTACCATGAAGTCCGGAAATAATCACTCCCAACCCAAGCCGATTGAGTAGAGCCAAGGAAAAGCTTTGGCTACCGCCCAAATCGGAAAAGGGGTTGAACTTGACCAGACCCGAGCTAGACAAACAATTGTCAGTCTTTTTTTCTAGTTTTTCAATCTGGGCCAAAACTAGTTTAATTTGCCTGTCTCTTTGGTTGTCGCCATCCAAAATCTTGTCCAAAACCTTGTCAATACCAACAGTACCCTTGCCAAATAGGCGCCGATAACGCCTAACTATCCGTAATAAAAGAAGACTCAACAACAGACTCCAAGCCAAAGATATTGATAGTAAAACATAGATGATCATCACAAAAAGAATTCTACCTGACCCCAAAATTAATCGCAAGAGAATCCAGGCTTGCACCTGACGGCTAAACTGTGCTATAGTGAACCTGAAATGTTAATACCCCTGTCTGGAAGGAGGTGAGCGAGAATATGGTTTTTATTGTGTAAAATGTCGTTCAAAGAAAGAATGTGCAGATTTCAAAAAGGGAGTTGCCAAGAATGGCCGACCCTACGTTGAAGCTGTTTGTCCAGACTGCGGCACCAGAATGTTCAAATTCGTTGCCAAGGAATAATTAAGACAAGCAAAATAAAAACCCCCAGGCTTTTGGTCCGGGGGTTTTTGTTACTTCGACTCCTTAAAATTGGTATAATATCTCTGCTAGGGAGTCAGGCGGTCTACTCCGCCAGTTGGCGGAGAGGAAAGTCCAGACTCAAAAAGGCAGGGTATCCGCCAGCCGGCGGACTTCGCCCCCCGCAACTGCGGAGAGGCGAGAGAGATAGGGCCACAGAGACGAGTAATGTGAAACGAGGTCCAACGCAAGTTGGGTCAAGTCCCTTCGGGGGCGCGGCAACCCTTCCTATGAGCAATTTCAAATCGGTGTGAGATGCCTTTCTCAATACACCAGGTAGAAAGCCTAGATAGATGGACCGGTAATAACAGAATCTGGCTTACTCACTCCCTAGCTTTTTACCAAAAGAGGAAGAGGTAAAAAACTCGTTGATCAAAACTTCCAATGCCAAAAAAGTCGGAATCGCCAAAACTGCTCCGGCCGTTCCTGCCAGTTTGAAACCAACCGCCAGTGCCAAAATGGTAATCACTGGATTAACCCCAACTGATTTTTGCATCAGCTTGGGAACAATCAAATTATTTTCCAACTGTTGGACAATGAAGGCCCAGGCTAAAACCAGTAAACCCATCAGTGGAGAAATCGTCAAACCAATTAGTATCGCCGGGATGGCCGCCAAAATCGGCCCAATATTGGGAACAATCTCAAAAAACCCAGCGATGATCGCCAACGGCAAGGCAAAGCTTAAACCCAACAAACGAAAACCAACATACGACAAGACCCCGATTAAGGTCATCAAAAACAATTCGGCCCGAACCCAACCGCCCAATTTCAACTCCATTTTCTCAACTACTTTTTTAGCCCTTTCTTGGCCCGTTTGACCAAAAAGGAAAAACAGATAGCGGTCCAAATTCTGATGTTCCAGTAAAAGATAGAAGGTAATCATCAGAATAGCAAAAACTCCGATAGCATTGGAGAAAAACGAGATAATAATCCGAGCGGCATGAGCCGGTAAACTGCCCAAACTCTGCAACTGGGAAGCCCAGTAGTCGGTTGAAATTCCTAGAAACGAAACTTTTTTGAAACTCTCAGCCACTGTCAAAATCAAATGGCTACTCTGATCGACCAGCGCCGGCAATAGCAAAGCGACCCCGCCAACAACCCCAAGGATAAAGACTAAATAGACCAAAACAATCGCCAACCACCGAGGAAGTCGTTTTTTTTCCAACTTGTCAACCGTCGGATTCAAAGCCCCAACTAAAATCAAAGAAACAAACAAGGACAGCAAAATCCCTCTAATTTGATAAATCAGTAGCAGGGAGGCCAAAAACGCGAAAGTGAAAATAATTGTTTTGTAGGAGATTTCAACTTTTTGAACCATGTTACTCAGTTAAAATTACTATACCATTGATCAACCAACTTCAACAAGGACAAATTCCAGTCAGGATCGAAAATATCAAACCACTGAATCCGCGGATCTTTTTTAAACCAAGTTAATTGCCGTCGGGCGTAGCCATGCTCATTAAACTTCCAACGTCGCACAATATCTTCAAGAGGGGAGTCGTCTTCAAAATATGGATAGAACTCTTTGTAGGCCAAGGTATTCATCCCCGGATCACCCCAACCAACTCCAGAATCTAGCAAACCCTTAATTTCTTCAGCCAATCCCTCTTTTAGTCTCTGCTCGACTCGAAGATCAATCCGCTGATAGATTTTTTTCAGCTCACCAGTTAGGCCCAAAAACAAGACATCGGCCCTAACCCCAGCAAAACCCGACCCGATCTCCTTACTGGTGGCAATTTCAATTTTACGGATCAAACGACGAGGATTAGCCCGGTCAGACTGATTAAGTTTTTCCCAAACCCCAAAATCTCGCTTCCGTAATCTCTCTTGCAAATCCTCCAATGCCCAGTCTTTTAATTGCTTCCTCAGCTCCCAGTTAGGAACCACCCCCAATGACTCAACTCCGTCCAGTAGGGCCTTGACATAAAAACCAGTCCCTCCAATCACAATTGGTAACTGCTCCAACGACCAAATTTCATCCAATGCCTTGACCGCCAGCGGTAACCAATCGGCCACCGAGAAATATTCATCGGGCTTGACCAGATCAATCAAATGAGTCGGAATCGTAGCACTTAATTCCTTACCCGTCCCAATATTCAAACCCTGATAGACCTGTCGAGAATCAGCCGAAATCAACTGTCCGGAAAATTTACCGGCCAACTCAAATGCTAAAGAAGTTTTGCCAATTGCTGTCGGCCCAACCAAAACCAAAAGTTTTTTCATCCGCCTATTCTAAATTCAACCACATCACCGTCTTTAATCAAATAGTCTTTCCCTTCTGATCTAACCTTACCGGCTAGCCTAGCCTTAACCCAACCACCAAGATTAACAAAATCATCAAAAGCTATCACTTCGGCTTTAATGAAATTCTTTTCAAAATCAGTATGAATCACCCCGGCGGCTTGTTTGGCAGTCATCCCCCGACTGATTGTCCAGGCCCTAACCTCTTTTTGCCCAGCAGTCAAAAAAGAAATCAGCCCCAAGTTTTGATAGGCCAACTTCAGTAAAAGGTTTAGTCCTGGCTCGCTCAAGCCATACTGGGCCAAATACTCCTTCTGCTCAGGTTCGGAGAGAATCGCAATTTCTGATTCCATTTTGGCTGATAGAAAAATCACTGGCTGTTTTTTAAAACCGAGCAGATCGGCCATCCGACCCTCGTCCGAATTGGCAACATAGATCACCGGTTTATCTGTCAGTAAAAATAACTTCTTGATTTGCTGTCTTTGGTCGATCGACAATTTGGTTTCTCTAGCCAAAATTCCTCGGTCAAGCGATTCTTTCAAAATCTCAACGGCCTGATAAAGGTCGGTTTCGTCCCGAGACAGGTTACCTCGCGGAGCCTTTTGTTTTTCCAGAGTTTGCAAGTCGGCCAAGATCAACTCACTTTCAACAATCTCAACATCAGTATTGGGTTCAACTCGAGACTCAACATGAACCACTTGTTGATCAGTAAAAAACCTGGCCACGTGACAGATGACAGAAACCTCGCGAATATTGGCCAAAAACTGATTACCCAGCCCTTCTCCTTTAGAGGCCCCTCTAACCAAACCAGCAATGTCGATAAACTCAACTACTGCCGGAACAATTTTGCTAGTTTCGACAATCTCTGCCAAAACCGCTAATCGCTCATCCGGCACCTCAATCACGCCCTTGTTTGGTTCGATCGTGCAAAAAGGATAGTTGGCACAATCGGCCACCCGTTTTTTAAGCAAAGCATTAAACAACGTTGACTTACCCACATTCGGTAAACCAACAATTCCAACAGAAAGACTACTTGACATTGTTTTGAAAAGACTAATCTGTTTTCGGCGTTAACTCAAGTTTGGCACCCTTTATTATCCTGACTACTTTTTTAGCAACTGCTTTGGCATCAATCTTTTCTCCTTCTTTAAGAAAATATCTTCCTCCTCCAGCCAAATCATGCCCACCACCGCCAAACAAATTACCAATCAACCTAACATTAACTGACCCCGGCAAAGAACGAAAACTGATTTTAAAATGATCGGCACTTTTTCTAGGGGTAACCACAAATCCCCAAGGGTAACCAACAATATGACGGACAAACCAACCCAAATAGCGATGATAGGCGTCATCAACAGTAACTTCGTCAAACTTCTCAAGAATTTGTTGCGGTAACCAGGAATAACTAAAACCAGGAAATCCATCTAAATCAACTCTGGTCGTGTTTTCGAGCAAAACTTTAATCACTTCTAGTTGCTCAAAAGACAAACTGTCAAAGCGCCTGGCTAAAGATAGAATTGATAGCCTGGTTAGGTCCGACAATCTTTTGGCAACCAGAAATACGCTTGAGTTCTTTTGGTTAACACATTTAAAACAGCCAGAGTCCCCCAAGATTCCAATCAGCAAAGCTTTGCCAGTCTCTTTGCTCAACCCAAGATTGTCAGGATAAAGCAAGTCGGCAATAATCTGACAAGTAGCCATGGCCGTTTTGTCTCCCAAGTACTCAGTGTATTTTTCCGGCTCATCAACATGGTGGTCAATACAAATTGACTGGAAAGAGTTCAAGTCCAGGTCTTTAGGGCGATTAGTAAAACGGTCATTCCGATTACCATCCAAAAAAATCAGCAAATCGGTTTTCGCAATACAATCAACCAAGTCCGGCACCCATTCAATTTTTTCAAAGTTTTCCAAATCATCCCAGCGATAATCTTTGAACCCAGTGATAACCATCTTAACCAACTTGTCAGGAAGGTTAGAGGTCAGATAGTCATAAACCGCCAAAATTGAACAAACGGCGTCATCGTCTACGCCCCGGTGAACGGTGATGATAATTTTCTGGGCCCGACCAACTAAAGAGTCAAATCTTGTTTTCTTGTCCATTTGTTACTTACCAATCTTAAACTCGATC
>JBDRHU010000039.1:0-7949 GCA_043816565.1 Patescibacteria group bacterium | reverse complement strand
CTTCCATTCTCTCGAATTCTACAATATTGACCCGATTAGGACAATGGATTATTATTAGCCAAAATGCTCAAACTAGACAATATCAGTAAAAGTTTTGACAAAAAACTGGTTTTAGACCAAATCAGTTTTGAAATCAAAAAGGGAGAAGTGGTTGGCTTGCTTGGCCCTAACGGAGCCGGTAAAACTACCACCATGAGATTAATTACCGGCTTTCTAACCCCCAACTCTGGACAGATAAAAATCAATAACCGGTCTCCCAAATCAGCTCGAGACCAAATCGGCTACTTACCCGAAGGTAATCCGCTTTATTCTCAACTAACACCCAAAGAATATCTACAGTTAATTGCCAAAATCAGGCAGATTGCTAAAGATGAGATCAAAGACAAAATCGAATCGGTCACCAAAGATTGTGGCCTAAGCGAAGTCCTAAATCAAAAAATCGACACTCTATCTCGAGGTTATCGTCAAAGAGTCGGTCTGGCAGCTGCCATGATCCATGATCCCCAACTGTTGATAATGGATGAACCGACCACCGGCCTGGACCCCAATCAACAAGACGAAATTCGCCAACTAATAAAGAGAATTTCCAAAAACAAAGCTATTCTCTTTTCGACTCACATCCTGCCCGAGGCCGAATCAATCTGTCAACGGGTGATCATCATCAACAAGGGCCAAATTGTTGCCCAAAAAAATCTTAAAAAACTCAAAAAAGGCGCTTTGGCGAAACTTTTTAATCAATTAACCAAGTGAACACTATCCGTCAGTTAATCGTTTTAACCAAAAAAGAGTTCGACTATCATTATCTAATCTCTCCGTTGGGATTAATTTTCGGCAGTTTGTTTTGTTTAATTAGTGGCTGGCTTTTTTTCCAAGACTTTTTCTTGATCAACCAAGCCAGCTTGTCACCATTTTTTCTTCTCCTACCATTTTTACTCCTCTTTTTCCTGCCGGCAATGACCATGAACTTGTTTGCCGAAGAAAAGAAATCGGGCACCTGGGAAATCCTACTGACCCTACCAACCGATGAAAAAAGTATTGTCTTAGCCAAATTTTTGGCCTCCTTGGCCTACGCCAGTTTAATTATTCTTTTAAGTCTGCCGCTGGCAATTACTATCGGGGTTATTGGTTCCCCCGACTGGGGACTAATCCTTAGCAGTTACTTGGGAGCTTTCCTGTTAAGCGCTGCCTACCTGTCAACCGGCATTCTTTTTTCAAGCCTAACCGACAATCCAATCATTGCTTTAATTAGCAGCACCCTGGTGCTTTTGGTCAACTTCTTTGCCGGTCAAGAAGGAGTTGTCAGTCGCCTGCCAAACGCCATCGGTCATCTGATTGCTTTCACCAGTCTTAACTGGCAATACCAGTTTTTTCTGAAAGGCAACATTTTGCTAACTGGACTAGTCATCATCCCCTCCTGGGTTTTGATCTGTTTACTGTTAACTATTGTTTCTCTAAAGAGTCGTGACTATTAAAATTAAAAAGATAATCAGCCGTTTCCGGACAATTAAACTCTGGGCTACCAGCTTAAACCTAATTGGAGCGATTCTGCTTGTTAACTTGATTGCTACTTTTGTCCCCGTCAATCTTGACCTGAGCAGCAACCGAGTCAATTCGCTCTCCCCGGCCAGTCGAGAAATTGCTCAGCAATTGGACGACGTTGTTAACATTAAAGTTTTTGTTTCTAGCAACCTTCCCTCTCAATTATTACCCGCCCAAGAAACCCTGAAAAATATCCTTAACCAATACCAAAAAGCCAATGGCAAGCAAGTTAAACTCCAGTGGCTTGACCCCCAGCAAAATCAAGAAGTCGAAAACGAGGCCGTCTCTCTGGGAATTACTCCGCTTCAGTTTTCATCGACTGAAAAAGACCAGTTTCAGGTCGTCCAGGGTTACTTTGGTTTGGCAATTCTCTACCAAGGCCAACACCAGGTCATTCCTGCTTTACAAGAAATTAATAATATTGAATACCAGATCAGTGCCAGTCTCAAAAGACTACAAAACCGGGAAATTCCTCAGATTGCCTTTGACAACCAACACCAAGAAGTCTCTCAATCAGACACAAAACAAATCGGTGGCCTGCTTCAAGACAACTATCAAGTCAGCCAATTGTCTTGGGACCAAGACCAGACCAGCAACAACTATAAAACCATTGTCTTGACCGGTCCCCAAACTCAATTTAGTTCGAAGGAAACCGACCAGCTTGATCAATACCTAAACCAAGGAAAGGGTGTCCTGATCCTGCTAGACCAAGTCTTGGTTGATGCCAATCTACAAACCCAAAAAGCCGAAACCGGTTTGGAAAACTGGTTGACCGGTTACGGAATTCAGTTAGGCAACAAACTGGTTTTGGACCAATCATCGGCTTTTACCAGTTTTCAAACCCCACAGGGAAGTTTCATCATCCCCTATCCCTTCTGGATCCAAACCCGACCGGAAAACAGTAGCCATGACAATCCAGTCACTAGCAGTATTGAATCAGTCGTCTTCCCTTGGAGCGGGTTTCTGACTCTCAGTCAAGGAGCCCAAACCCTGCTTTCTACCAGTCAAAAAAACACCACTACCGATAATTTCCAAAACATCTTTCCCGGCCAGGATTGGGACTTTACCAAAGACCAACCGCTACTACCACTGGCTGCCATCCAAACCAAAAACCCCAAAAACCAACAGCCCATTAAACTAGCAGTTGTCGCCGATGCCGATTTTATTAAAGACTCAACCCTGGTGGCTTATCCGGAAAATGCTCAATTCTTTCTCAACCTAGTTGACTACCTGTCTCAAGATACTCAGTTGATTCAAATCAGAAGTAAAACGGTTTTTTCCCGGCCACTCAAAAACCTAGATGTCCAACAAAAACAACTGATAAAGATAATCAATATTTCAGTCGGACCAATAATTCTTCTTTCGCTTTTTGGCCTGACTCGACTAGCAAGAAAAAAACATCATGAAGTTTAAGATCAAGGATCCGCTAGTTTTAAGTCTGATCATTCTGACTGTCTGCTTGATCACTTTTCTGTCAGTAAAAGTCTTGCCCCAAACAACTAAACAAAAAGATCAAAAACTATTTACCAATCCAATCGACCAGATAAGAAAAATTGAAATTAGTAGCCAAAACCAAATCAGTCAATTAGAAAAAACTGACCAGGGCTGGATTGTTGTCTCCGAACAAAACTTGCCAGCTGACCAAGATAAAATTGACCGTTTGCTAGAGGCCGTCAGTAAGGTCGAAAAAACCGATTTGGTCTCCCAAAATGCCACCGACAACCAAGACAAATACGGACTAGATCCCAAAACCGTCATCCGAATAAAAATCAATTACCAAAACGGCAGTCAGTCTGAACTACTGGTCGGCAACTCCGGCCCCGACTACCAAAAAGACTACATTCTAATCCCTAATCAATCAGAAATTTACCTAAGCAATCTGGGGTTAAGAGCGGTTTTGGTCCAGCCCCGTTGGAAAAACCTAACCGTCACTTCTGTCTACAGTGACCAAATTAAAAAGATGACCGTCAATCAAAAAGCCATCGACGATCTTGAAAGCGACCAGACCAAACAGTTAATCGGTCAGGTTATCAATCTAACTGCTGAACAAACCCAGCCAACCCAACCCGGTCAAGACCTTGGCTTTGACCAATCAAAACTCCAAATATCAATCCAAACTGAAGACCAAACCATCAACCTAACTTTTGGCAATAGCAATCAACAAGGCCAACAGTACCTCCAAACCGATCAACCGGAAGTTGTTTATCTAATCAGTAGCGAGAAGTTTAAACAAATCAGCCAAGCGGTTGATCAGCTTCTGTCTGAAAACATTTAATAAAAGTGTCCAGCCAGGCTGGCTTTTGGGTAACCTTATTTTTCTTAGTAAAGATAAACCCCGAAGCCTCCATTACCCCCTTAGGAGACAGCGAATCCAGTGGGCTGACACTAAGCCGAAACCGATTATCAGATATTTTTTTAACCAAGGCTCCATAGCCCATTCCGGGTCGAAGAATCACCTTCTGCTTGCCAATCCAAGAAGCCAGATCTGATCCAACCAACGTCAATTGTCCTAACAAAGTTTTCAAGCTGACCGGGCTAAAAACACCGTCGTAGCTTTTAATCAAACGACCCAACTCTCTAACAAGCAACTCATTGATTTCCTCTAAATTTCTTTCCTTGCCAACCAAAATCAACTTGTCAAAACGCCCCGGCGCCTTTCTCAAGTCAGCCACCGAAACCAAGTCGTTTAAGTGATCCAAAAAGGCCTGACTATCTTGATAGAAGGAGTAAATTAAAATCAGCTGAAGTCGATACATCAACTGATCTAATCTAAGCAATAGGTCAATTAATCCCTCTTGCGACCCCCGCCAGTCAAAAGTTACCCCTCGCTGGTCGACGGAAAATCCATTTCCCAACAACGATAAATCAACCAATAACAATTTAAACAACTCCAGAGAAAAGCTAGTCGGATAGACCAACGGTATTTGATCTTTGTCCAAAGAGACCTTCGGTAAACCACTCGGCAATAACAGGTAATGCAAATGAAAAGTCCTGACCGACTGACCACCAGCAAAGTAGCGCCCCTGCTCGTCCTTTATGAAGGAAAACGGGGTAGCATTAATTGCCAGGGTGGCCTCGCCAGACAAATTCAAACAAGACAGAACCCTGTCAATCTGATCCAAAACCAAAACCAGCGAAGAACGACTGTCCGGATCAACGAAACTCAACGAGGGTGAGAAGTGATCATCCAAGAACCACAACTGCAAATGAGGGTAATCGGCCGGCAGATAACTTCTTTTGGGAAAAACTAAAGCCCAAACTGGAAATTTAATCTTCCCCCCACAACTACCAACACAAAGTTGCCGGCCAGATTGATCAAAAACAGCAATGATATCCGGGGCCAACTTCTTGCCCAAAAAACCAGGCAACAAAGATGTCCAGGGGGTCAAAAAACCAGCACTGACTGAATCAGTTTCAAGAATTGTTCCTTCCAGTCCCCAAGCCAAATAAGTCATTAAAAGAAATTGTAGCACAAAAAATGCCCGGCTCTGACCTATTTTCACGTTCCGTTGCCGGAAAACTATCGTCGGCGCTGAGATGTTTCACTTCCTTGTTCGGAATGGGAAAGGGTGGTTCCATCTCGCTCCAAGAACCGAGCAAGTAGATTATAACAAGAGAACCCTAAAAAATACAATAAGCACTACGGGCTTTGCCTATATCAAAGTAATGTTATAAAATACAAGCACCTATGCCGGGTGGAGCAATGGTAGTCTCACTGCGCTCTGAACGCAGAGATCGGGGTTCGAGTCCCTGCCTGGCAACAAACCTTCAAATTTAATACAACAGTTTGAGATCAAGTAACAAAACCTGTTAAAATGTATCCATGAAAATGTATTTATCTTCATTCCGACTCGGAGATCATCCCGAACAATTAGTAGCTCTAGTGGGTAATAACAAGAGAGTTGCTGTAATTGCCAACTCAATAGATTTCGGAAACGATCCCGAAAGAAGAAGGGCTGGTGTTCAGAGAGAGATTGATGACTTAACAAAACTTGGACTTCAACCCGAAGAGCTAGACTTGAGAGACTATTTTGGTAAACCTGAAGATCTGGAAAGGAAATTAGTTGAGTACGGAACGTTGTGGGTAAGAGGTGGTAATACGTTCATTCTTCGTCGTGCCTTCAAGGAAAGTGGTTTGGATGAGTGGCTAATCAGACAAAAAGATAATAAAGAATTAGTTTATGCGGGATACAGTGCGGGGGTATGTATTCTTTCCCCCACCTTAAAAGGATTGGAATTAGTTGATGACCCCAACATCATTTCCGATGGGTATCAAGAAGAAACAATTTGGGATGGATTAGGTCTAATCAATTTTGCCTTCGCCCCTCACTTCGAGTCACCCGGACATCCGGAAACAGAGGCTGTTAGCAGAGAGGTAGAGTACTACAAAAAAGCAGGCGTTGAATATAGGGCCCTTCATGATGGAGAGGTCATTATTATATCCTAACCTCACACTCATCAAAAGAGCGAGTAAAATCGCATGCGAAAAAAAATCTTATTTAAATCAATTGAAAAGTATGGCCAAGATAAAAGCGAACAAGAAAAACATAAAACGAGCCGAAGAGTTAATGAATAGATTGGATAAATTAGTCCTATTAAAACACAATATGTCGATTAAAGAGGCACAAGAGATTTTAGATGATTTCACACGAGTTATGATTTTTCTCAACGAATCTTCTTGCTACTCTAGTCCTTATAAACCAAAGTCTTTACTGCCTAGAAAAAAAGGCAAAATTGAAATTGCATTTGCGGTTGCAATGAAGTTTGCCCATGACACAGAGCGAAAACAGGCTTTGTATTTAAACTACTGCAATCTAATAGATGTGTTTAGATCGGACAAAGAAGCGGAGAAATTAAATAATAGATTTCTGTCGAATTGCGAACTGCTTTCGGCAGTCAAGATATAAATAATTTTTGATTGTGCTATGAGACAACAAATACAAATACCAAATACAATATCACCCGACGGGTGATATAGCTTGACACGCCTCGGGTTTTCTTCTAATGTTTATTTGTGTCCGGAAAAAGAAATCTTGTTTTTGCGGAAAATGAGTACTACCACGCCTATAATCGTTCTACTGCCAACGAACAAATATTTGCCAAAAAACAAGATGTTAAAAGAGCCTTGGACATAATTTCTTTCTATAGATATAAACAGGCCTTACGATTTTCTTTCTACAACAGATTAAAACACGATGACAAAAAAGAGTACCTACAAAAACTCCCAAACAAAAAATCTCTCGTAACAATCTATGCATATTCACTTATGCCCAATCACTACCACTTGCTCCTGAAACAAAATTCTGCAAACGGTATACAGAAATTTTTATCTGATTTCCAAAACGGATTTGCCAAATATTTTAATGTTAAAAACAAAAGATCCGGATCGTTATTCCAACGCCCATTCAAAGCCAAACACATTGAAACAGAAGAAGAACTTTTGCACATATCAAGATACATTCATCTCAATCCTACGACATCATATATGATGGAATTTGAAGAACTGAAAAAAAATCACCTAACCTCCCTGCCCCTTTATTTAAACAACGAGCAAACGTTTGTAAACACAGGTTTTATAACTGGATCTTTTGGCAACTCCGCGAAATATGAAAAGTTTGTCGCGGATCAAGTAGACTACCAGAAAAAATTGGCCGATATTAAGCATCTGTTACTTAAATAAAGGAGGGGTGTCTACCTAGTGCACCCGACGGGTGAAAACGGGTGAAAAACCCGGGTGAAAAATACTTTGGGAATTAAGAGTATTGGGAGAAAAATCATTAAGATTCTTTTATGTCGCCATAATTGACAAGTCTTTCCTAATACTTCATGGATTTACTAAAAAATCACAAAAAACTCCTAAAAAAGAGATTAAAATTGCCGTGGCTAGATTAAAAGACTACCAAGAAAAATAAGTTTGATAATATCGCAATTTTGTGATATTGTATATTTATTATGGACTGGAAAACACATAAAAAGCAATTACTGGGAAACCCAAAGTTCAAAAAGGCCTTGGAGGAAACAAGACTTGAATATGATATTGCCAGAACTGTAATAAGGGCAAGGATTAAGAACAAGTTAACTCAGAAAGAACTTGCTAAAAAACTGAAAACCCAGCAATCAGTTGTTTCTAGAATTGAAAATGCTCAAACCACAGCCTCTTTGTCTTTTCTAAGACGTCTAGCTTCTGCTTTGGGGGGAAGCTTGGAAATAAGTTTCAAAGGAATATAATTTTTTCAATTTCGTTTCCTCCGCAAAAATCACGCGCAGATTACAAATGGGTGAAATCCGGAGGGCCGAACTAATATTTGAAAAAAATAGCAATTTACGGTAAAGTCTCGGAATGATAAGCCGATTTAAGCTCAGAAATAAAGTTGAACTACCCGAGGAAATTAAATATGTTCCTGATGATA
>JBDRHU010000038.1:0-11189 GCA_043816565.1 Patescibacteria group bacterium | reverse complement strand
TTTTCCTTCAGTTAAACCCAAAAAACGAGCATACTTGCCTATATAAAGTTCCGGATACAAGCCACTGGGTAAATCAGAATAGCAATCAGACTCAATTGCCAACAAAAATTTCTCTTGAATCCCGAGTTCTAAAGCCGCTTTTTTCAAAGAAATGCGTTGTGTCTCTCTGGTCCGACGAAAAATCTGGCCAATTTTTTCCATAGTTTTAATCCCTACCGTTAACCAGTTATCTCTCTTGGTTTCGAACCATCAGCCGGCCCAATAATGCCGGCCAGCTCTAATTGGTCCAAAACCCTAGCCGCCCTGGCATAGCCAATTTTAAGCCGTCTTTGGAGCAAAGAGGCAGAACCCTTTTTTGATAATCTAACAATTTCAGCCGCTTCGTCAAACAAAGAATCTCGTTCTTCGCCATTGACCAAAACCGTTCCTGGTGTTACTGAAACCGGTTGCGAGGTGACTTCCTGGTCATAGTCGACCTGTCTTTGGTTCTTAACAAAATCGACCAAAGCACCAACCTCCGGATCAGAAATTAAAGCTCCTTGAATTCGGCTTGGTTTGGCCTGGTCAGGAGGAATATATAACATGTCGCCTCGACCCAATAGTTTTTCGGCTCCAGGAGTATCGATAATCACTCGGGAATCGGTCATGCTAGAAACCGCACAGGAAATCCTGGATGGAATATTGGCTTTAATCAAGCCAGTCAAAACATCAACCGATGGTCTTTGGGTTGCCAAAACCAAATGAATCCCAGTTGCTCGAGCCATTTGGGCAATCCGGCAAATACTATCTTCCACCTCAGTAGAAGCCAAAAGCATAATGTCTGCCAATTCATCGATGATAATGACAATAAAAGGAAGCCTGTCTTCTTCTGGCACCATTTGATTGTAACTTTCCAAATTTCTGGCTCCCATTTGAGCAAAGGCCCGATAGCGCTTGTCCATCTCGTTAATTGACCACTTCAGCGCCGAAATTACTTTGCTCGGATCGACAATAACCGGAGAAAGCAAGTGGGGAATATCGTTATACCGAGTTAGCTCGACTCTCTTGGGGTCAATCAAAATTAGTTTAACTTCACTTGGCTTAGCCCTAAACAAAATTGTGGCAATCCAGCAATTTAGTAAAATACTTTTACCTGATCCGGTTTGACCGGCCACCAAAACATGGGGCATCTTATCAAGCCGAGCTACTCGAGGATTACCAGAAACATCAATCCCTAGAGGAACCGCCAACTTGGAGTCACAATTTTTCATCTCATCAGAAAGCAAAATTTGTTTAAGTGGCACCACTGCTGACGACCGGTTAGGAACTTCAACTCCGACTAAAGACCGTCCGGGAATTGGCGCTTCAATTCTGATTTGACCAGTGGGAGCCGCCAGGGCCAGGGCCAAATCGGTAGATAAACCAGTCACTTTTGATAGCTTTGTCCCCAATGCTACCTCTAAGGCATACTGGGTAACTGCCGGCCCCTTGTTGACTTCAACCACTCGGGCGGTAATTCCAAAAGATTCTAGAGTTTTTTCGATGACTTCGGCATTGCCAGAAACATCTCCTCGATCAGCATCACGACCAAAATCATTTTGTAAAAGGTCAAGCGGTGGCATCTGCCAAGGCCCAATCGGCACTTGACCAGCAGTTGTTCCTATTTCTGGGACAGCTGCTTGTTCGGGCGCGGGCGATACCGGACCTTGCTTAATACTTGTTGACGAAGACAACTTGGTCTCGGATTCAAAAGCAGGCTTCTTGTCGCCAACAAAAACTGTTTTAGGAAGTTTGGAACGACCGGCAAAGAGATATTTTTTAATTGACGTAAATAAATTAACCATGAAACCGACTAACTGATCAATTGACGTGTTAAATAAAACCACCACCCCGATCAAGGCTCCACCACCAAAAATCAAAAAAGCCCCCAAGTCAGTTATTAAAACTGAAACCTGGTCCCAAACCCAAAGGCCTATCTGTCCTGAGCGAAACAAACCCAGAATGGAAAGGAAAAAAAGTATTCCTCCGACCAAAACATTTGGCTCCCGCAAGGGGGTCTTGAGTTTAGTGAAAAATAATCCCAACAAAATTAAAACAAAAGGAAAAAAAATCGAAATTGGCCCCAAAAATTCAATATAAAACTGGTTTAATTCGTCCAGAACTAATCCTTCGCGCAAAAAAGAAAAAACACTAATTAAAGCAAACAGTACCAACGCCACCGAAATAATTGAAAAAATGGTGCTTTTTTTCAAATTCAAGTTCAAACCCGCCAAGGGATTGCCGGCTTTCTTTTTGCTTCTTTTTTTTCTTTTAGCCATAGGCGTTAGACCTCAAACATTACTGGAATAACCATCGGTTGTCGACCAGTTTCGGCAAACAAAAACTCTTCCAGCTTGCCCTGGGTTTGAAACCGAACATTGTCATAATCATAAACTGGCGAACTAGCTTCGTCAAAAATTTTTCTAATTTCTTGCTGGGTTCGAACTAACAGTTCTTTGTTCTCTTTGACATAAACAAAGCCACGAGAAACAATCTCTGGGTCTTCTGTCAAAATCTTCTGCTGATTATCAACCAATAAAATCGCCACCACAATCCCGTCTTGAGACAAAATTCTTCGGTCTCTCAAAACCACCTTGCCAACATCTCCAATTCCCAATCCGTCAACCAAAATTTTTCTTGGACTAAACTTAAAGTCTAGATCAACTCGACCATCGGCCCAAAAAGTCGGCACTCCGCCCAAGTCAGGAATCAAAACATCATCGCTTTTAAATCCCATTTGCTTGGCTAACAAACGATACTGGTGGGCGTGACGATACTCCCCCCCAATCGGAAGCAATTTTTGGGGTGACAACAGATTTATCAAAAGCGCCAATTCTTTTTGGTGGCCGTGTCCGGAAACATGGAAAGTTCCCTCGTCAGACCCATAAATGACATCAGCCTGCTGTTGAATCAAATTATCAATCAAACGGTAAATCGCCTTGCTGGTTCCAGGAATATAATCTGGAGACGAAAAGATTACCTTATCGCCTTTTTTAATCGAAATTCGGTGTTTGCCTAAAACTACTTTTTCCAAATTTGAACCTGGTTGTCCCAAACTCCTGGCCACCAAAAATGTAATTTGATTATCCGGTAACCCGGTCACCCTCTTGGGGTCAATCAAATCTTTGGGGTTAATCTTCAGATACTCTAACTCTTTGGCAATCCTAATCATTTTCTTAATTGAAAAACCAAGTAAACAAACCCGACGACCAAACTTCCTTGATATTTCAATCGCATTTTGCCAACGATAGAGGTTTGAAGAAATAGCGGTGATGAAAACCCGTCCCCTGGCTTGACGAATCTCATCCTCAAAGGCCTGATTTAAACATGATTCCGACTTAGAATAACCATCTTTGTCGGCCCCCAAACAATCAGACAGCAAAACCGAAACCCCCGCTTGTTTAAAAGAAGCAATTTTATTCAAGTCCGACAAAACATTGTCGGGTGGTGTCAGATCAACTTTGAAATCGGAGCCATGATAGAAATTGCCAACTGGAGTTTTGATCAAAAAATGATGCGCATCAGGAATCGAGTGAGTCACCCTAACCGGATCAATTTCAAAAACTCCCAACCGAACCTTCTGGCGACCATCAAAAGTTGACAGCGGATAGTCCATGCTTCTTTCCTCTAGTTTGTCTTTAATCAAGGCAGTCGTTAACCGTGATGCCCAAATGGGAAACTTGACCGACAACTGGGGCAAAATAAATGGAGTTGCCCCAATGTGATCCTCGTGACCATGAGTTAAAATCATGCCGACAATCTTGTCTTGTCTTTCTTTCAAGTAGGCAACATCTGGAATAACCAAGTCAACCCCAAGAGCGTTGTCCTCCGGGAAACCAACTCCGCAATCAACAATTAAAATCTGACTGTTTTCCTCCCTGCCGGCCGGCAGGTAGTGATAAAGATACATGTTACTAGTAACACTGTGAAAGCCTCCTAGGGCAACAATCCTCAATCCATCCATATTTTTTTCTCCTTCTTTTATAATAATACTACCACTGGGGTAAAAATTCCTTAACATTTTCTGGGGTCACCAGAATTTTCTGGACCTTGCCCTCAACAATCGTCTTGGCAACTTTGCGACAAACTCCCTCAATCGTTCTTTTTAGGGTTCTAACCCCGGCATCATAACCCAAAGGTCTGATAATTTGGGCCCAACAGTCCTGACTAATTTCCAACTCGCCCACTTTCAATCCGGCCGCCTCAATTGCTTTGGGCAACAAATACATTCGACCAATGGCAATCTTTTCCTCATCGTTGTAAGACGGCATTTGAATTACTTCCAAACGATCCAAAACCGCTGTCGCTATTCGCCGAGTGTTATTACCAGTAGCCACAAAAATGGCCTCAGATAAATCAAACGGATAGTCGATGAAATAGTCATTAAAGCGATCGTTTTGCTCTGGGTCTAGAAGTTCAACCAAAACTCCCATGATTGTATTCAGGGCTTCATCGGCCACCCGATCAACCTCGTCCAGCAAGATCACCGGGTTTTTGACCTTGGCCTGAACCAGGCCCTTGATTAACTGTCCCGGTTCGGCCTCAGGATGGAAACGGGATTGACCCCGAAGATAAAGCGGATCTCCTAAACCTCCAAATGGAATTCTAATAAATTGCCTTCCTAGTGCTTCGGCAATTGCTTTGGCAATCGTCGTTTTACCGGTACCAACCAAACCAATGAAACACAAAACCGGAGCTTGCGTTATTTTCCCACCTCTTTGCTCTTGAAGAATCAAAACTGATAGATACTCCATCACCCGCTCTTTAATGTTTTCCAGTCCATAGTGGTGCTTGTCTAAAACTTCCTTGGCGTGGGCCAGGTCCAAGATATCTTTGCTTTTGGTCTCCCATGGCAAAAGACTAATCCAGTCAACCCAGCGATAGAGTTGCTGTAGGTTAGATCCAGACGAAGTCATCCTTTGGTTTAGGCGCAATCGGTCAATCTCTTCTTTGGCCTTGTCCACCAAACCAGGAGGCAAATTAGCAGAAGCCAATCTTTTTTCTAATTTTGTTAATTGATCAACCATACAAATTCATTCTAACTGGAGTCCGTCAAACATTCAACCGCAATTGTTTTGCAATCGCCTTATCTTCTTGGTCTAAAATCGCGACGCTGAGGTCTTTCGGCAAAATTTCGGCTCGGCTGTGGCTGTTGAGATCTCTCGGTTCCAGTAATCACCGGTTCCAATAAGGTCAAGTTGTAACGACCCTGAGGATCAACTTCGTTTAACCTAACCTTGACCTGCTGGCCAATGGTTAGGACTCCAATGGCGGTTTCAATGAAACCTTTGCCCATTCGAGAAACATGAACCAAACCATCCTTGCCTGGCAAAAACTCAACAAAAGCACCGAAACTCTCGACTCTTTTAACCACTCCGTCAAATTCTTCACCGGGCTCAGGTTTTCTCATCATGCTATCGATTTCTTCGATTGTCTGAGAAACCTTTTGGGCATCTTCGCCGGTAACACTGACCGAACCATCATTCTCAACGCTAATCTCGCAACCACTCTTTTCGATTAAAGCCCGAATTATCCTGCCACCAGGACCGATCAGCTCGCCAATACTCTCGATTGGAATCTGGGTCATCGCTACTTTGGGCGCATATTGAGAAACCGCTTCTCGACAGGCCGGAATTGCTTTGGC
The DNA here is from genome assembly GCA_043816565.1 of Patescibacteria group bacterium. Classification (GTDB taxonomy): domain Bacteria; phylum Patescibacteriota; class Microgenomatia; order UBA12405; family JAHJSD01; genus JBDRHU01. Next base: position 5,527 of record JBDRHU010000038.1, on the reverse strand, counting down.
CATAGTTTCTAAAATTTGCAACCGAGCCTGCTTGGCTTGAGTCATGGCTTGCCTGACCAAATCCATTGATAGTCCAGTGATTTTCATGTCAACCTGAACAGCGGTAATCCCGTTTTTGGTACCAGCCACCTTAAAATCCATGTCACCATTGAAATCCTCTATTCCTTTGATATCGGTTAAGACCACTTTTTGGTCATTATCCGTTACCAATCCAATGGCAATTCCAGCCACCGGATCAGTGATTGGTACTCCGGCATCCATCAGCGCCAAAGTTGAACCGCAAGCGCTAGCCATTGAGCTCGATCCGTTGGAAGCCAAAATTTCTGAGACCAAACGAATCGTGTAGGGGAATTTCTTTTCATCCGGCAATACCGGGATGAGGGCCTTTTCGGCCAAAGCCCCGTGACCAATCTCTCGACGATTAGGAGAACCAATTCTGCCGGTTTCTCCAGTGGCGAACGGGGGCATTGAATAGTGATGAAGGTAGCCCTTGCTTTCTTCACCTTCCATATTTTCGATCAGTTGTTTCAGGTCCGGTCCGGCCAAAGTGGCGACTGTTAAAGCTTGAGTCTCTCCCCGCTGGAACAAGCCTGAACCATGAGTTCGGGGCAAAAGCCCAACTTCGGCACTAATTGACCTGAGTTCGTCTGATTTCCGTCCGTCAACTCTTTTGCCAGACAAGATTCTCTTTCGGAATTCTTTTTTAAACATTTTGCCAATCTTTTCTTTAATTAAATTGGCGTTAATTCCTTCGGTTTCGGTTCGAACCTGATCAATCAGCTCATCAACCAACAGTCGATGGTTCTCGCCGGTGTAGACTTGATCAACCAACTTAGCAATTCTATCTCCAACTATTTTTTCGATTTTCTTATCAATCTCCAGATCCGGTTGGGCTAAAACCAGCTTTTCCTTGCCAGCTTTTTTTCTGAAATCTTCAAAAAAGTCTAATAATGCTCCAGATTCTTTTTGAGCCAAATCAATCGCTTCAATAAACTGGTCATCAGTCACCTGCTTGGCTCCACCCTCTAACATGATCACCCCATCTTTGCTGACACTGGCGATCAAATCTAGTTTGTCAAGATTTAATTTCTCGTTGCTCGGACCCAAAACCAACTTGTCCTGCTCATCCAAACTAACCCGAATAAAAGCCAATGGACCACCCCAAGGAATATTAGAAATATGTAAAGCGGCCGAAACCGCCAAAGCACCCAAAATTACCGGATCGTTTTGATGATCAATCGATAAAACGGTAATGATTACCTGAACATCACCATTGAAGTTGGATGGGAAAAGTGGTCGAATGGAACGATCAATCAAACGAGCTGACAAAATTGCATCATCAGACGGACGACCCTCTCTTTTAACCCAGCGACTACCTTTAATTTTGCCACCGGCGTAGAGTCTTTCCGAATATTCTACTTGCAAAGGAAAGTAATCCAGGTCCTCGCGAGGAGCCCCGGCAACGACAGTTGCCAAAACAACAGTTCCCTGACAGCTCACCAAAACAGCGGCGCTAGCCTGGTTGGCCAAAACTCCGGTTTCAAAGGTGATTTCTTTTCCCCCAAAAACAATCGAACTAGCAATCTTTGTCATTTTTTCCTTTCCCTAAAACATTACTTTTTTAACTTCAGTGCCTTGCTGACCGATTGGTAGCGATCGGCACTTCTGGAAGATAGATACCGAAGTAGTCTTCTTCTTTTAGCCACTTTACTCAAAACTGCCCTCTTGGCAGGAACATCGTGTTTGTGTTCTTTCAGGTGTTCTTGCAAAACAGTGATCTCTTGAGTCAACAGAGCAATCTGGACTTCCGGCGAACCGGTATCCCCCTTGGCCTGGGCGAATTTCTCGATAACCTCTGATTTTTTATTTGTACTTAGTACCATATCTCAAATCATAACTGAAAACATCAATCAAAACAAGCTCGGGTATTATATCACACCTTGGGAGTGGTTTTACCAGTGAATATTGACGGCCTATTTAAATTACCGTCGACAACACCAGACTCCTTGGCTTCAACAGTTTCAATCGGACCAACGTCAGAAGTTGAAACTGGCTGGGTAAAACCCTGGTCAAGTGGTGCTTGAAAAGAAGCTGGCATTTGGCCACCCATCATCTGGTCTGGCATTGCCGGCTGAACCATGTTGGCCGGGTTACTTCTCTCTTTTATCTTCAAACAGTAAGCCGCTGTTTCCAAGGCCACCGAATCGGCCTGAGAAAAATCACTGGTCGCGTAGCGAATGCCAGCATAAAAGTTTTCGGCTGCCAAGGTTGGAATCATAATCCCCCCTTGAGAGCTAACCCCAACAATTGACTCGGACAAACTAGCCTTGGGTTCAGCGATGGAAACCTTGGCCCAAGCCTGTGGTTGAGGATTGCGTGAAAACCAAACCCAATCTCCTTGAGAAAACAAACTCTGGTCTGGTAATAGTTGATCAAAAACAAAGCCGGCTCGAAACGACTTGGCCGGTGGCCTGATACTAACCTGTTGAGGCGAAATATTGGGGGCACCGTCTTTCAATTCAACAATCAAGCTTAATTTATCCCCAGCATCATCCGAAGCCACCTTTTCAATATGTTCTAGTGGGTAATCAAAACCAATGGTTAACCGGTTTTCCTCGGTGTTTAATTGATCGCTAATTTTGCCCAAACCGTTCAATCCAGAAAACTTGCCACTGTTGACAAATCCGGGAGCATAGACCATCCCCGACTTGCCAATTGATTCTAGGGTAATCAAAAATCCGGTCGCCGCCGCCAGAGAATCAAAATCCTGGCCGTTGGCAATAATCAAAAAATCAGTGTTGGCCAGAATAATATCCTTGGCCAGAAGATAACGATTGTTTTTGGGCAAAGCCCCGGCTGGGTTATTAATCATTTTTCACCCGTTTATTTACTTATATGGGATAGTATAACATCTCCCTTGCGAAAGTCAATCTCAGAAGCAAAAACCGCCCCAAACTCATCCCCTTTGTCGGCCTTGTCAACATCGTCTTGCCGATGTTTCATTGAGGCCATCCGAGTTTCGGTCAACAACTTGCCCGAGCGAAGGATCCTAATTCGATCAGTCTTGCCAATTGTCCCCTCAGTCACTCGGCACCCAGCCACCCTCTTGTCGCCAATTTTGAATTCGGCCACTACCACTGCTTTACCGGCCACCTGCTTATCATCGATCGCTTTCGAGTGGGTCGACAATTCTTTTTCCAACTCTTCTAAAAGCTCGTAAATGATCTTGGCTTCGGCTATTTCAATCCCGATTTGTTTGGCTAAGGCCACTGAAACGGCTGGTAGTTTCAAATTGAAACTGTAGATTTTGGCCCCAGTTGTTTGTGACAGAAAAATATCTGATTCGTTAACCTCTCCCAAGCCGGTGTGAATTAATTCCACTCCGCCAGGCAAATTGGCTTCAATTGCTTCCAAACTACCGGAAACATCAGCCTTAAGAATCATTTTCAAGCTCGAGTTCTTGGTTTTGGTCGAAAGCGTCTCAATCTTTTTTTCAGCCTGGCTGGAACCAACCGGTGAACCAACAACTGGAGTCTGATCAAACCCCAACACCTCAACCGAATCACCTGGCAGGGCCACCTTGACCATTTTGCCCTGGCCGTTTTTCATCGCCCGAACCTTGGCCCGAATATCTTCAGCAAAAATCTCGTCTCCCAAACTAATCTTGCCATTGCGAACCACTAGGGTAGCCAGAACTCCTTTTTTAATGTCAAACGATGACTCGATCACCGAGGCTTCAAGCGAGCCTTCGGCGTCGGCTTTTATGTCCTGCATTTCTGCTAAAAGTGAAATCATTTCCAACAAATCAGGGATCCCGGTGCCTTCCTTAGCCGAAACCGGAGCGACGACCAGTTTACCACCGTAATCTTCTGGAATTAATCCGGCCTCAACCAACTCTTCCTTGACTCCCTCAACATCGGCGTTGGGAAGATCAATTTTGTTAATCGCCACCAAAAAAGGTACTCCGGCGACTTTAATGTGATTTAAGCTCTCTTGAGTCTGTTCTTGGATGCCACTGTCAGCGGCGACTACTAAAACCACTAAATCAGTTACCAGTGCTCCCCGAGCTCTCATCTTGGTAAAAGCAGCGTGGCCAGGAGTATCGATGAAAGTTATTTTTTTAACTCCATCCTTGCTCTTGAACTCGACTTGAGAAGCGCCAATGTGTTGGGTAATGCCACCAGCTTCTCTGGCGGCCAGACTGGTTTCTCGGATTTTATCCAGAAGGCTAGTTTTACCGTGGTCGATATGGCCCATAACGGCCACAATTGGGGGGCGAGTCGTATTCGAATCTGACTTGTTTGTCTTGTTCATCGTTCGGTATCGAGAATGAAAACCTAGTTTTCATTGGAAATCTTAATTAGTCTCCTCTTTCTTGGCCTTAACCTTAGTTTTGGTTTTAGCTTTAGTCTTAGTCTTGGCTTTAACCTTGGTCTTAGTTTTGACTTTCTCAGTTGAGCTTTCTTTTTTGCCGTCTTTGGCCCCCAAAATTTCAATCCGGTAACCAACTAATTGTCCGGCTAAACCAACATTTTCTCCACCATCTCCGATGGCAATTGCCAATTGGTCATCATCAATTTTGACCTTGGCGGTTTTGTTTTCTTGATTAACTTCAGTTACCTCAATTTTGTCAGCTGGTGACAAAGCTGAAACAATGAATTGTTTAATATCATCATGAAATGGAATGACATCGACTTTTTCATCTCCCAATTCACGAATGACCGACTGAACCCGAATTCCTTTTTGACCAACACAGGAACCAACCGGATCAATCCCCGATTGGGTCGAGGCAACGGCAATCTTGGTCCGGCCACCAGCGCGACGGGCAATGGCTTTAATCTCAACTGCGCCGGAACCAACTTCGGGAACTTCACGACGGAATAGTTCAACCACTAGCTCTGGGGCAGAACGAGAAACGATAATCTTGTCCTGTTCTTCAACTTCTTTGATCTCTTTAATGTAAAACATCAATCGCTGGGAAGAGTGATAGTTTTCCCCACGAGACTGTTCTTCTCGGGGCATCAGGGCTTCGCCCTTGCCGACCCCAACCACAATCCCAAAACTATCAAAGCGAAGAACCACTCCATTGATTAACGCCCCAACTCGAGATCGGAACTGGCCTAAAACCGCCTCTTTTTCAGCTTCTCTGATTTTCTGCAAAATCACTTGTTTAGCGGTTTGAGCAGCAATTCGACCAAATCCAGGAGGAGTAACATCTTTTTCTTTCTCCCCCTTAACCAAAAAGACTTTAATCTCTCCGCTTTCAGAATCCAACTTAACTCGGTATTCCTGCTCCTCGTCAATCTCTTGTCCTCTCTCTTTGGCGTCTCTTTTAAAAGCAGCCAAAGCAGCGGCTTCAACTGACTCCAAAACCACCTTAATATCAATGTCTCGTTCCCCAGCAATCTGGGCAACAGCGACACCAAATTCAGTTTTCGGAATCTTTCTTAAATCAATCATTGCTCTGAAGTCTACCAAACCAAGCTTAATTAATCAACGACCGTAAGATATTAAAACTCTGTGTCAC
>JBDRHU010000037.1:0-3539 GCA_043816565.1 Patescibacteria group bacterium | reverse complement strand
GTGTGTTGGTCAAAGATGCCTCGGAAAGAACCTTTAACAAACTTTTCCAAACGGGCGGCCAAGGTTTCGGAAACCGGCTCTTCCATACCAATCAGGGTTTTATATAAATCTTCCAGTAAAGGAGGCTCGTTTTTCTGGGTGGCCGGATCAGGGGTAATGCCTTTTTGTTTGTAGGTTAAGATAATGGCCCGGTCTAAAAGGGCTTCCTCCTGAGGGGAAATCGTGCCCATGATGACCTTGAATAAAGAATGCAGGGAGAGAACTTTCTGGCCAAGCTCGTTTTGACCCTCTTCATAAACTTGGGATAAGTCAAAGGGGTTGATTTTAGCTTTGGAGTTATAAGAAAAGTCAACGTATTCGCCGCCAACAGCAGTACAAAGTTTTTCATACTCGTTTTCCGGATCAATAATGATAATTTCGATGTCGAACATTAATGAGCGCAGGGCTTCAAGCTTAACCAGATAAGATTTTCCGGCACCAGATTTAGCAAAAACAACAGAGTTGGCATTTTCAAAAGAAAACCGGTCAAGAACAATCAGAGAGCTGTTGTGCTGATTAATGCCGTATAAAACACCCTGGTTTTGGGTTAGTTCGGAAGAGGTAAAAGGAAAAGTGGTGGCCAAAGAAGTGGTGTCCATGTTCCGGGTAATCATCAGCCGGTCGAGAGCCTGGGGAAGGGTGGTTTTAAAGGCGCTTTCCATTTGCAGGCTGGCGGTTTTAGTAACAATTAAGAGCGAGCCAAGAGCAGACTGAATTCCTTGAGTGGTTTTATTAAGCTCGTCAATGGTTTTGGCAGAAATGGTGATGTAAAGACCGAATTGAAAGAAGTGCTCGGCTCCTTTAGCCAGCTGGACTTCAAGAGATTTAGCATCTTCAAGTTTAACCTTGGTGGAAACCTGAGCAATCCGGCCCCGTTCAACATCGGACTGAACCTCGGCCTCCATTTCACCGATTTTGCGACGAAGATTGTCCATGATGTCTTTGCCCTCAACCGGATAGATGTACATGGCAATATCAAGAGAATGTTCGTAGTTAATTAAAGGGGCCAACCAATTGGCGTTGACAAAGCGGGGATAACCAGAGACAAAGAGGGTGCGGAAGTAGGTGTCGGCGATCTTGATGTGGTTAAAGTCTACCTCTAGAGCACCAGGGGCAATAATATCTTTAACCGAGGTCATGCCGCGGGAGAATTGGTCTTGTTTGGTTTCAGTGGGCTTAGGCGGGATTTTTGGCTTCACGGACTGCCTCCTTTTTGTCTGGTTCGGGCTGGGCGGGATTGATGGCGGCGGTGACTAGCGGAGCTGAGTAACCAGCATCGTCAGGAAAATCAACCATGCCGGAATCCGGGTTATATGCCTGATAAAAAAGCTTGATTAGCTCAGGGGTGGTAAGTTGGCGAGCTTTTAAGCCCAAGCGGGAAAGCTGGGACAAGAGATGATCGCGTTTAGGAAAAAGAGAGTTTTTGGCTTTAGCCAGAATGTGATCAATGGGAAAAGGAAGACCAGCGGTCTTTTTTTTGAGGGTTGAGCTTAAGGCGGAAGAGATGCCTAGCTCCAAGCTGGAAAAAGGAATTACCAGGTAGAATTTTTTGTCCAAAACCTCATTTTCCTGGACGATTTTTTGGATGAACAAGCAATATTTTTCCAACTGAGATTTTAAGAGCGGATTTTTAACAGTTTGTTTTTGGGTATTGAGAAGCGAAAGGTAAGAATTAATATCCTTTTTTTGGCTTTTGATAATAATCTGAATAGAAAAGGTTAGAGAGTTTAACAAGGCGGCATAAGAATAAATAGTGGCGTCTTGTTCGCCCTCAGAAAGAAGGGAAAAGTTAACGGCGGTGCTTTGGAGGACGAGACAACAAGAGCCGTCTTTTAAAATTACCAGGTTGTCGCGGATGTCTTCGACGTCAAGGTGAGATTGGGTGCTGGCGAATCGGGCAGAGTTGGTCATATGGCTTGAATTTTTAAAGGCGGAATAATTTCGTTTTTGGCCTCAAGTTTAATTATAGCGAATTTTTGATCAAGATGTTCGGCCTGAATTTGATAAATTCCGTCGGACAAAGGGGTGGCGATAAAAAACTGGCCAAGTTTATTAGATTTTAAGGCGCGAACCGATTGACTTTGGCGGTCGAGAATTTCGATAATAACTCCAGGAAGAACTTTCCCGGCCTTGTCAAGGGTAATGCCGGTAATAAGGTTGGGTTTTTCCGGAGAGTGGGGCATAACAACGCCAGAGGCGAAGGTGGGAGCAACGGTTTGGGTTTTAGGTTTGATTGGCCGAGGAAGGGGTTTTGTTTTAACAGCCGGTGCGGAAGCGGCGGGGACGGGCTTGGGCTTGGGTTTGACGGCAGGGATTACTGCCTTGTTTGTTCGACTGGGCTCAGGATAGGCAGGCATGACTGCCTGTTTAGGTTCTGGCGGGGACTGAAAAAGAGTAGCATGGGGCAAAAGACAGACCTGGGGATGGTATAGTTTGCGAACCCGGACACCCTTAAGGCTGGATTTGTAGGGGTTGGTGGGTTGAGGGTGTTTGGTTTGAGAAGACGGAGCCGGTTGTTTAATGCCCAGGGCTCCGAATAAGTTGTAAATGTGCTCCAGGTATTTGCGTTCCGCCTGGTCAAAGGCAGTGGCCGGGGTAGAGGGTAAGCTGGTTAAGTATTCTTCCAGCTGGTCGGGGTTGGCGGAGACTTTATTGGTTTCTGGAGGTAAGGGCGGAGAGGGAGAAAAAACATCGATGGTTTTAACCAAGGGCTGGTAAATAAACTGGGTGGGCAGATAGACAGCTTTAATAAAGTTAATAATCCATTGGTCTAAGGGCCGGTCTTCAATCGGAACAAAAGCCAAAGCAAAACCAAGAAAGCCAAAAAAAGGGCCAAGGGTCCATTTAAACAGGAAGTTTATTTTTGAGGAAAAAATCAACCAGGCAATGCCAATGCCAAAAGCCAGTTCTAAGAACTGTTTTAAGGTCATGTCGCCAACCAGGCGGAACTTGTAAGTAGTAATGGCTTGCGGGACAGGATGTTGCTGCATAAGTTAACTATAACGTTTTTTTTGACATTATTGAAGCTTTAGATAAATCAGTTTTCTTGTCTTTTCCTGCAAAAAACACTATATTTAATTTATATGGCAGCAGGTGATTCATTAAAGGAGCAGAGAGAAGTTGCTGTGGTGCCGGAAACAAACTTTTTTCTGCCCGATCTGGCAAAAAAATTTGGAAAAATAGTAAAGGTTGATGAGTCAACAGGAGAGATAATAAAACTTGGAGAGGCTGCTGGGTTACAACGAACAAAAAAAATTCATTTTGCGGCAGCAAGGGAACTTAAAATTAGCCGCGAAGATTTAGTTTTTTATATGGCAGAGGGGACAGCCGAGAGAAGCGGGGTGGCCAGAAAAGATGTTTTAAAAAAGGTTGATTTAGGAAATTTTGAGATCGAGCCACAAAATAAAGAAAAAGTGGTTGATTTGCATAAAAAAAGGGCGATAGTTCTAGAAACAGTTTTGGAAACTGAAGGAATAAAAGAACAGTTGGGTTGGAATTAC
>JBDRHU010000036.1:0-4350 GCA_043816565.1 Patescibacteria group bacterium | reverse complement strand
TTCTTCCAAATGGCCTACCAGCTCTATTCACTTTTCTGGGGATTAAACTTAGGAGTAGTTAAAAGCAAAAGCCTGAAAACCAGCCTGGCCAAGGCCGGATTTAAAGACAAAGAATTCAGTGACACTAAACCATTGGAAAATGCCAAAAGTAACAAGCTGTTTGATAAACTCGGTGACCTGGTCAAAAAGGCAATTGACTGCTGTATTGAGTAATCCTGTTAGCCCCGCTTTTTCCAAATCACTTTGTTATACATCAACCAGTTGTAGGGCAAAACCATAAAGCCAATTACTAGTGGCAAAACCAATTGCCGATATTGTTGTCCCAACCAAATGGTCAAGACCGTCCCGGCAATTGTCTGAATCAAAAGTGCGCCCAGCGAAGTGAAATTAAACTGGGCAAACTTTGACAATAGTTGACCCAACTTGGTAAACCTGTCCTCTTTGAAAGTCCAAAGATTGTTCCAGGTGAAATTAGAAATTATCGCCAGCTCGGTTGATAGCAACCAGGCCAACCACTCGGCTGATCCCAACTTGGCAAACAAACCCAAAGTAATCGCGTTAACTAGATAGCCAACAAAACCAACCGTTCCAAACTTGAGAAACTTTTGAGTCAGCGGGTCAAACCAACGGATATGGATGGCAGTTTTGAGAACATCAATAGCAGTATCAGACGCAATTTTGGATTCTCCCGCGGTTCGCAAACCAAACTGAAGCGGAATCTCCTCAACCTTGGCCCCTAGAGCAACCATTTGCTGAAGAAACTCCAACTTGTAGGCGAATTTTTTTGAATAAAGATGATCCATATCCATCTGGTCAACAAAACCCTTGACCCGAGAAGCCTTTAGTCCGGTAGTTGGATCAGTGATTTTGAAAAACGGCTTAAACGGGAAGAAGATAATAAAACGAGCCGCCATCCCGCCAACCTCGGAAAAGAAAACTCTTTTGAACCCCCAACCCTTAGGATTAGAACCACCATTGATCTTTCGAGACCCCAAAACATAATCAGCCCCTTGAGTGATCTTTTTGAGCATCAAGGGAATCGTCTCTGGAGGATGTTGAAAATCACCATCAAACTCGATTAGAGCATCGGCGCCAATTTCCTTAATGGCATGCTTGAACCCTTTAACATAGGCGCCACCAATACCAACCTTGTCTGGATTTAAAAGCAAATGCAAACCCGGATATTGTTTTTGTTTCTGTTGGACAATCTTGTAGGTCCCATCCGGCGAGGTATCATCAACCACCAAAATTTTCATCTGCCAACCATCAACCGTTGGGAAGGTTTTTTCGAACAAGTAATCGATCATCAGACCGATTGATTCGGCTTCGTTGTAAGTTGGGATGACAACAACGGCAATTGGTTTTTTCATTGGTTATTTCCTAAACCCGTTCACGCCAATAGTCTAGAACATCCTTTAATGTTTGGTCAAATCCTATCTTCGGTTTCCATCCTGTTTGGCGTTTAAATTTAGAGCAGTCGCCCAACAAAATCGGTACATCCGAGGGTCGCATTCGGTCTGGATCCTGTTTGACAGTAATTTTAGTTTTACTCATTTTGAGCAACTTATCCAAAACTGTTTGGATCTCGACACCCTTACCAGAACAAATGTTATAAACTTCTCCCGGTTTTCCTTTAGTGGCCGCCAACCAATAGGCCTGAACCATATCCCGAACATCGGTAAAATCCCGAATTGCCTTAAGATTACCCACCGATAAAATTGGTTTTTGCTTACCCTTTTCAATTTCGGCTACCTGTTTGGCAAAAGCCGAACAAACAAAAACTTCTCCTCGACGAGGACCGGTGTGATTAAAACCCCGAGTTCTAACAATTTTCAAACCATAACTCTGATGGTATTGATACCCTAAAAAGTCCAAAGAAACTTTTGAAACCGCATATGGAGACAGCGGTCGCAAAGGATTATCTTCTTTAATCGGCACTTCATTGGGGTGAACCAAACCATACTCTTCTGAAGAACAAGCAATCTGAACCAAGGGGTCAATTTTGACCGATCGAATAGCTTCAAAAAGATTAACCGAACCAACGACATTCGTTTCCAAAGTCGCTGCTGGCGAGGCCCAAGAGGCCGGTACAAAACTTTGGGCCGCCAAATGAAAAACATAGTCCGGCTTAACATCCATCATTATTTTTTGTAAAGACTTCAAGTCCAGCAAATCACCCTCAATCAAGTTGAGCTTATTTTTGAAGTCTTCAATATTCTCAGTCCGAGATCGCCACCGACAAGTCCCATAGACCTTAATTTTTTTCTTTAAAAGAAGTTCTGCCAAGTGGGAACCAGCAAATCCGGTGATTCCAGTAATTAAAGCTCTTTTTTCCGCCATTTTTAAATTCTAAATTAATCAGTCCTTCTTGCCAAGAGCCAGTTTCTCAAAAATACAATCCATCATTAGTTAAAGTATAATACCAGCGGTGAAAATAGTAAAACTCGACCAGAAAAATATTGACCAAATTGTCAAACTAGCCAAAAAAGCTATCAGTACCGGCCAAATTGTCATCATCCCCTCAGACACCGCCTACGGAATGGCCGTCAGGGCCGACCAATCAAAGGCGGTTGAAAAGATTTTTGACTTTAAAGGCAGGCGCTTCGACAAAGGTATTTCGATCTTTGTCAACAAAACCGAAGATATAAAAAAATATGTTCAATTTGATCAATCACAAAAAAAACTAATCGAAACTCTGTTGCCAGGGCCGTTTACTTTAATCTTCAAATCCAGAGGAAAAACCGCCCCTGAACTAGAACCCGAAGACGGTTCCCTGGGGATTAGAGTGATTGACCACCCATTCGTCAAACAACTAACTGCCAGCCTTCCCTTCCCCATTACTGCTACCTCAGCCAACGTCAGCAGCAAGGGTCCCCACTACTCAATCAAAGCCCTGCTTGCCACCCTGTCTCCTCAAAAAAAAGCCATGATTGGATTAATTGTTGATGCCGGCCAACTTCCCAAAAGGCAAACGTCAACCGTCTTGAAGTTAAGCAATGACAATATTCAAGTTTTAAGAAAAGGATCATTTAACCCTAAACTACTAAACCAGCAAACCAGCAAAAACGAAACTAAAACCAAACAAATTGCCAAAGACCATTACCAGCAATATTTCAAAGAAAAATTAAGCAAACAATCAGTTTTGGTCATCCTCAAAGGAGACCTCGGTACTGGCAAAACAATTTTTGCCAAAGGCATTGGTGAACTCTTTAACCAGCAATTCTCCTCACCCACCTTTGTTTTGATGGATGAATATCCGATTAACCAACCTCCACTAAACAATATCTACCATCTTGACCTCTACCGGATAGAAGACCAGAGGGAAATAGAAGAGCTAAAACTAGGCGACTTAACCAAACCCGGCAATCTGTTACTGATCGAATGGGGAGAGAAACTATCAACCTTCCAACAACTTAAAAACAAAAAGACCGCCCTCTACTGGCTCCAAATTGAAACCAAAAATCAACAAAGAAGTCTAAAACTATACCGAGTTTAAGATAAAACCACAAACGAAACAAATTTTGCCCAACGTTTCAGTATATGGGAAGTTATACTGGCTTATTATGCTATTTTACAACAAGACAGGATAATTTGGGTTGAGGGGCGAGCCGAGCCCCGAACCCCATATGCTGTGTTAGACAATCCGAGGTCATCAGCTAAAATCGAAAGATAAAAGGCAACGGAGTATAGACGACAAAAAATCGCAGAGCTATTTTTTAGCTTCCATGAATTCTTTCAACTTCGAAGAAGCAAGCTTTCTCATACTAAGTGAATTTTTTTCACCACTTGTCATCTCAGCAAATGTCTTTTTGTGCCCATCCGGCTGAAAGATGGGATCCCAGCCAAAACCTAGTTTGCCACGAGGGCTGACTATTTTTCCAGGAATTACACCTTCAAAAAAATGAATATTATCATTGTCCTGTGAATACCCCACGATGGTTTTGGCTTGGGCATCTAGATTTCCCATCTTGGTGGCAATATCTGACAGACCATCGTTGCCGACAGTTTTCATAAACCACTTGACGAGAGGACCCGGTAATCCGTTGAGACAGTCAGAATAGAGGGAAGTATCTTCAACAATGAATTGACCGTTATGGTGTTTTTGGGCCTCTAGAAGTTTTGCCCTGATTATTTCTCTTGCATCAAAGTGTTGGATTTCGGGAAGGTCAATGTCTAACTGTTTAATATTGCCCAAAACTGACCTTACCTCATCAAACTTGTTTTGATTACCTGTGATGAAAAAAATATCCATATATCGATTGTAGAAACCTAAAAAATATTTTCATGTAATATCAGGGATATATAAAGTTTTGCGGAGTGAGTCGTTAATTTACCCATTCCGCATTTTCA
>JBDRHU010000035.1:0-7194 GCA_043816565.1 Patescibacteria group bacterium | reverse complement strand
CAATGGTTTGGAGTTGTTGCCCCAAACAACCCCATATCAGTTTGGTTATTTTTTACCGATCTCTTTGCCGTTTTTCTTGTTAGGTTTGTTTAAGCTTCGTAAGTATTTTAAACAGAAAGCCAATTTTGTTTATTTCTGGTTGTTGGTATCCCCGGCGATGGCGGCTTTGAGTCGGGGAGGATTAAGTCCGTATCGTTGTTTGGCAACAATTGCTCCATTTTCAATTGTGATTGCGGTTGGTTTTTGGTCGGTTTGGCAAAAGAAGGGTTGGCTATTTAGGTCGGTTTTGGTGAGTGCCCACTTACTATTTTTGGGATATTTTCTGGTTTTCTATTTTAACCACTTCCCGGTTTACTCATCGGAAAACTGGCAGTATGGCTATAAACAAATGGCCCAACTAATCAAACCGATTTATTCCGAGTATGACAAAATTGTCATTGATCCTCGCTTCGGTCCGAATGTTAGTTACGCCGGCTTGCCCCATTTGTATATTCCATACTTTACCCGCCTGGACCCAAGGGCATTGCTAGCCAGAAGAGTAGAAGCTGGTGGCTTGCTTTTTGACAAGTATGTTATTAAAGACATTGATTGGGCCAGTCAGGCAAAAGAGATCGGGCATAGAACCATTTACATTCTTCCAGAAGCCAACTTGCCACCAGAAGAACTAGGATTGAACTTGCTAGAAACCATCTACTCATCCAACATCCAGCCGATTTTTAGGGTTTTTGTTTCGGAGTAGGGCTTATCTTCTGGGAAGTTGATTTTTAATACTTGACAGCTCTGGTTTGATGAGTCATATTTAGTTATAATCGAAAGTAAATCGAAAGTTCACCAACAGGAGAATCATGCTAACGAAACGACAAAAACAAACACTAGATTTTCTTCAAAAATATAAGTCAAGGTACGGATATTCACCGTCTCTTGAGGAAATAGCCAATCATTTAGGCTTGACCTCTGTTTCTACAGCACATCACCACGTTAAGGCTCTCGAGACTTTGGGTATTATTACCAAGGAAGAAAATCAACCAAGAGGGATTGGTATCAACAAGGCAGATCAGTTAGTAAAAATACCCCTGATTGGTTTAATTGCGGCCGGACAACCTATCGAGGCCATTGAGGAGCGACAGTCTATGGTTACTGTTGTAAATAGTGATATTTCTGACCCAAGGGATTTTTATGCTCTTAAGGTGATAGGAGAAAGTATGGTTGATGAAGGAATTTTTGATGGTGATATTGTCATCATCAAAAAACAATCTGTTGCTGAAAATGGCCAGACGGTTGTTGCCATTATCGACAACAACCAGGCCACTCTAAAAAAGCTGTATCGAGAAAAGACCCGATTTAGACTTGAGCCGAGAAACCAAACGATGTTACCTTTTTATCGTAAAGAAGTTGAAGTCCGTGGTGTTGTCTTCCAGATAATTAGCAATGTCAACGCAAAAGCGATCAGAGATACTCATAAGTTTAGAACAATAGATTTATTTGCTGGTATTGGTGGCATAAGAATTGGGTTTGAAAAGGCCGGGTTCACAACGGTTTTTTCAAACGATTTTGAACCAATGTGCAAAACAACTTACGACCTTAATTTCAAAGATTCAAAGTTAATAGTTGAAGATATTAGAAAAATTGGCATAAACGATTTGCCCGAATTTGATTTTCTTTTGGGTGGTTTTCCTTGTCAAGCTTTTTCAATTGCCGGTTACAGGCAAGGGTTTAACGATAAAAAAGGGAGGGGGAACTTATTTTTCTACATCGCTAACATAATAGAAGCCAAACAACCAAAAGGTTTTTTATTGGAAAACGTAAAAAACCTAGGAAGTCATGACAATGGCAACACTTTTAAAGTGATCAGAGGAATGTTGACTGATCTTGGCTATCATCTTAAGGTTAAAGTGTTAAACACGATGGAGTATGGGAATTTGCCTCAAAACCGTGAGCGTTTATATATCGTCGGATTTAAAAATAAAGATCATCTCAATAAATTTCATTTTCCTAAGCCGGTAAAGCTCACAACAAAAATTACTGATCTCTTGGAAGAAAATGTTCTCGAAAAATATTACTATAACAACAAACCTCTATATGAAAAAATAAAAAGTAGTATTACCGAGGAGGGAAAGGTTTACCAATGGCGAAGAAGATATGTTAGGGAAAACAAAAAAGGTGTTTGCCCCACGCTAACTGCAAACATGGGGACGGGTGGACACAATGTTCCAATCATAAAAGATAAAAAGGGAATAAGAAAACTAACTCCGCTTGAGTGCGCGCGACTACAAGGTTTTCCAAAAAACTATAGATTACCAAACATTTCCGATTCAGCTCTTTATAAGCAAGTCGGGAATTCTGTCAGTATTCCAGTTGTTGAGGCGATAGCCAAAAGAATGAAAAAAGCGGTAGCATAGTTTTGTTCTAAATTGGCCTTAATCGTGTGGGGTTATATCGTTTTTGCTATGTAGGCCAAGTTGTTTTCTGTTTTTGTAATTAATTTTTTACCTTGTAAAAACGGAACACTCCTTTTCGCAATCCAGATATTGTTTCTATTCAAAGCGGGGTTTCTTCCTATTGTGTGAAGATTCAGAAGATAGGTATTACCCTTTTTCAAATTAAATGTGCCGAGAACTTTATTTCCTGAGTTTCCCACTTTGATAGGTTAAGGTTGTGATTGAGGCTAGTTTGGGTTAAAAATAGGGCGTGAAACCACACTACAGAGTAAGAAAGGTTAAAACCTCTTCTGGTGCTACTGCTGTCCAGGTCGGAAGGTATTCTGGCAAAAGATTTAAGCTTTCCTTACACGTTGGTTCTTCTAAAGATTCTCTCAAGATAATTGAGTTTTTGGAAATGGCTCAGGAATTTATTCGTTCCCGCTCAAACCAGTTGGGACTTAATTTCAACCCTCAAAGCGAAGAGGTTCTTTTCAAAAAAGGTGTTTCTGTGACAAAAAGTATTTTACTGGAGGCCTACTCATACTTGTCTGGAATTTACAGTGAGATTGGCTTTGAAAAGCTTGAAAATGACATTTTAAAACACTTTGTAATGATAAGAGTGTTGGAGCCTGCTTCAAAAATAAAATCCATTTCTCTTTTGAAGAAATATTTTGGCATAGATTACAAAAAGACAACTGTCTTTAGGAAGCTTGAGACCTGTGTTGATTTAAAAGACAAGGTCTGTGAAATTGCCATTAAATATGCCAAAAATAAGCTTGATTTTGACTTTTCCTTGGTATTCTACGATGTCACCACGCTGTACTTTGAAACACATCGGGAGGATTCTTTTAGAAAAAATGGCTTCTCAAAAGACAACAAAATCAACCAACCCCAAATTTTGGTTGGTCTTCTGGTTGAAAAAACTGGTTTTCCGGTTTACTGGGATGTTTTTGAAGGCAATACTTTTGAAGGCAAGACAATTATTCCGGTTCTCTCTCAAATCATTGAAAAATACAAAATAAAGAATTTCACTGTTGTGGCTGACGCCGGAATGCTTTCTGCAAAAAACATTGACGAGATAGAAAAACACACTCTCAACTACATAGTTGGGGCAAGGATTAAAAATCTAAGCCTCAAAGAAGCAGAAAAACTGACAAGCAAACTTTCCAAACAAGACGGAAAAACCGTCAGATTGAATGGTGTCTTGTATGAATACTCCCAAAAAAGAGCCTCAAAAGATAAATCAGATAATGACAAGCAAATTCAAAAAGCCGAGTATTTTTTTAACCACCCGGGAAGTATCTTTAAAAGATCAAGGTTTTTGAAGACTGAAGGCAAGAATTTAAAACTAAATGAGGAACTGATAACAAAATACAGATTCTTGGAGGGAATTAAGGGCTACAGGACAAACATCCAAGATCTTCCAGATAAACTGCTGATCTCAAGATATAAAGACCTTTGGAGAGTTGAAAAAGCTTTTAGAATTGCTAAAACCGATCTTGAAGCCAGACCAATTTACCACAGAAAAGAAATCTCAATAAAGTACCACATCCTGATTGTTTTTGTCGCTCTTGCCATGGCTAAAATAATTGAATACAAAGAAGGTCAATCTTTGGAAAAAACATTAGATAAGCTCAAAAATACCTGGACAATTACCCTAACTGACAAAATTTCTGGGAACACCTTAAACCTGAAGATGGTGACATAAAAACCACACTAATTGGGAAACTCAGGAGTCTCGATGGTATCCAGTTGAAGGAGTAGTGTCTCCTTGACAGATACTACGAATCAAGGCCAGATTCGTCCCAACTTTTCCGTCATCCTGAGGAGCGAAGCGACGAAGGATCTCCTGTGAATGAGATTCTTCTCCGCCAGTCGGCGGATCAGAATGACAAGCCCGAAATTGTTTACTCAGTTTCCGTCACGTCTTTGAAGTTATAGATGGCCTCGTAGCTGGTGTAGAAAGTTTTGTCGGGTAGCAGTTCAAGATTTTCGCCAAAATAGTTGTTGAATAATATTCTGAAAGTATTAACCGGAGTGATGGTTTGGTAGAAGTCTTGATAGTTTTGGTTGGGAAAATAAATGGCATATAGAATGCTGCTTCTTTCCTTGACTCCTTCCGGAGAATAATTTTTTAGCCAATCTTCTCGTTTACCGAATATTGATCCCGGACCATGGTCTGATTGGAGGATGATAATCGGTGGCTTTGGCGAGTTTTGAATGATTTTTTCTATCACTGGAACAATCTGATTAGAGATGAAAACCAGCTGATCAAGGTATTTGGGTCGTTTGTCAATTCCCTCGTCAGCCATTTCCAGCTCGGCGTTAGGGACCGGACTGCCGTCGCTGGTGAAAACATACGGTGGGTGAGGGGCCATGATATGAGCCAGGGTGAACTTTTTACCCTCTTGGTAGGGAATGGTTGGTAGTTTTTGGAGAGTGGCCAGAGTTCTTGAGCGGAGAGCATCCCCCCAGACTTGTTTTATCAGCGGAGACAAAAGAGTGGTTTGTAAAAAAGTAATACTACTTTCGTCCAGGGCAATGTTTTTGCCAAAGATCTTAAAATAGTCGTCTCCCCGGTAAGTAATATCGGCTGAATAACTTTCATTGGTTCCCTCCCAACTGGAAGCGAAGTTAATTATCCTGTAACCGTTGGCCTTGAGTTTTTCGGCCACCTGGTTGTTGATGACCAACTGCCTGGCGGCTGATCCGTCGACAGGGTCAGTGCCATACTTTTGCGGTAGCTCGTCCAGGTATCTCATGTTCAAGCTGGATGGTAGTGACAAATAGGTGTGGATGTAGTTACTTCTGGCAGAATTGGCCACATAGAAGCCGATTTTTTTGAGTTTGCTGATAAATTCAGAATTATCATAGTTATAAACTTCTTTGAGAACATCTTGTCTGGCGTAGCCGTCCAGAATGATGTAGTAGATGTCCGGAGTGTTTTGCCGGGCGATCTGGTTTTCGCCTTGGAGTTGATCCGGTTGAGTTAGTTGATTTCCTTTTTTTTGATATTCGGTTTTAGCAATCGCCAGAATTTGGTAGGTTATCAAAACCAACAAAGAGACACTGGCAAAAGCAATTGTTTTAGTCAGTGTCTTGGTTGATCTGAGGATTTTGATAACTGGAAAGACAAACAAGGCCAGGACAATTGGCAAGAGGATTTTATCTGGTCCGAGGACCATACCACTGGGTAGTTGAATAAACAACCTACTGTTGAGTGACCGGCTCAAGTGGCCATAAGAAAAAAAGATTAGCAGAGAAAGAGAGACAATCAAAGAAGCCTTGTTTTTGTTTTTAACTAGAGCAAAGAGGATTAAGGTGGTAATGATGGCAGTAGTGATTGAGTAGAGAACTGGTTTGCCGACAAATTTCAAAGACAGTTCAGAGATGTTGTTTAGATAAAATGACAGAATTGGGAATACTGCTACCAAGGTCGGAGGGAGTAAAAAGTTTAGCGACTTGGTTTTGACTTTGATCATTTCCGTTTCATCAGGTAAATTTCTCTTTTGGACTCTTTGATGCTTTTACAACCAACAATTTCGTAATACTCTCCAAAAACTTTTTCAAAGTTTTCTTTTGAGTAGTTATTAAAAATGTCTTCTCGGTTTTGGAGGAGAATTTTAACCTTAGAGTCTTGTTTGGGGACGAATTCAATAATTAACCATTGGCCTAACTTGTGAAAGTATTGGGCAATCAGCTCAAACGGAAGGTTGTTAGAAATGGCCAGGTGATGAATTAGAGCAAAGGCAACCACACAATCAACATTGAGTCTTTGGCCAAAAGATTTTCGTTCCTGGTTGGCCCAACCGAGGGCTGGGCTGGGATTAGTCAGGTCAATGATCATCGACAGTAATTGCTTGTTTTTGGTTTTCTTGCTGTCAAGATAGGCCTGCTCAATTGCCAGGGGATCAATGTCGCAAGCGATGGTGTAGGCTCCAGTCTGGCAGGCAATTTGGGAGAACTTACCAGTGTTGGCGCCCAAATCAAGAACAGTTTTTGGTTTTATTTTTTTAAGAAAGTTTTTGAGAATAGTTTGTTTTTGTCTGAAGGCAGTGTCTGAGTAGTTAGTAAAAGTGTAGTATTTCTCCCATTCGGTTTGTTGCTTTTTTATCTCTAGTTTTTCGATAGTTGATTTGAGGTTAGCAAGGAGAGAAATCATTTGAAACTTGCTCATTTTAAGCTTAGTTTTATTGATTTTTTTGTCAGCCATTCTTCGTTGGTTGAGAGCATGCAGGTGAATGTGGCTTAACAGCGAAAGATCTAATTTGCTTTTAGGGGGCAAAAGTCGGCTGGCCAGATCCAGAGGAATGCCGTCGATGAAATCACGGAGTAATAGATTCAGTCGGAGTTCTTTTTTATCCATTAGCGCCAGAGGAGCCAAGAAGTGTTGGCAAAACTGTCGATAGGCGATCCAGGGTTGACCGTCTTGATATTTTTCAAAGGACAGAGTGTCGATAAATACTGGCTGGTGACCAAGAAACTGAACATTGTAAGCACTGGCATCTTTCAGACTTAGGCCGTGGTCTAGAGCAATTTTTTGGATTTCAAGGGTTAATAAAGCGGCATCTTTTAATTGACTAAAGGACCATTCGTAGGGGTAAGAAATGAAGGGAATTAGCTGGGGCTTGATTATTTTGTAACCATCTTCGGCTGGAATTAGGCTTTTGACTGACTGATGGGCAATCAGCATTTTGTTGTCAACTAATTTTTGATAGAGACCGGAGTTAATCAGTAGGTCAAAGTTTGTCTGATAGCTTTTATTGATTTGGCG
>JBDRHU010000034.1:0-4811 GCA_043816565.1 Patescibacteria group bacterium | reverse complement strand
ACTTTCATAATTTATGCCAAGCTATGGGAAAAACAACAAAAAAAGCTCTAATTTACAGCCCCTATCTCGACTTTCTTGGGGGTGGGGAGCGCTATTGTTTGACGGTGGCCGAGTCTTTGTTGGCTTTTGGGTGGCAAGTTGATATTCTCTGGCCCAAAGACAAACAGGTTCGAGAAATTGCAAAAAAATTAAACTTATCAATTGATCGAGCGGGATTTGTTTCTCAAAAAAGATCGAGAGGATATGACTTGACCTTTTGGCTCTCCGATGGCAGTATTCCATTTTTATTCGCTAAAAGAAATTTGCTTCATATTCAACGACCATTTATTGGTGTTGGTGGTCGGAGTTTTTTAAACCAAATCAAACTAAAAAAAATTGATTCGGTGATTGTTAACTCTAGATTTACCAAGAGGTTCACTGACGTTGAATATGGCGTTGATTCTGTCATTTTATATCCACCAGTTGACCTAGATCAGTTCAAGCCTGGCAAAAAAGAAAATATCATTTTAGCTGTTGGTCGCTTTGAAGAATCTTTTAAGGCTAAAGCTCAGGATGTTTTACTTGACGCTTTTTGCCAAATGGTTGATGCTGGCTTGTCTGGCTGGCGATTGGTTTTGATCGGGGGATCCTTGTCAGAACCTTCTCAAAACCAGTTTTTGGGCCAACTTAAAAAACAAGCCAGTGATTATCCGGTTGAGTTTTTGGTTAACGCCAGTTTTTCTGATTTAAAAGATTATTACGCTCGGGCTAAAATTTTTTGGCATGGGGCAGGGTATTGGGCTGATGAGAAAAAGGAACCTTGGGCGGTTGAGCATTTTGGGATGACACCGGTTGAGGCGATGAGTGCCGGTTGTGTTCCGGTGGTAATTGACAAAGGAGGGCTTAAAGAGATTGTGCGACGCGGGGTGGGGGAGAGGTGGCAAACAGTTTCGGAGTTGAAAGAAAAAACTCTTAAGTTGATCAATGATTCTGATCTTTGGCGATCTTATCAGAAAGAGTCATTAGCGGTTTGTCAAAAATTTTCAAAAAAAGTTTTTTCTGACAATCTGAAGGAGCTTATTGACTAAAAAATACTGGCCAATATTGGTTTTGATTTTAATCTGGGGATTGTTTTTTTGGAAGTTTTTTTTGAAAGGCTTATTGCCAATCCCGGCCGATATTACCATCGGCATGTATTACCCCTGGTTGGATTACAAGTGGGGGTTTTCAACTGGGGTACCAGTTAAAAACCCACTTGTTTCCGATATCCCTTCGATTATTTATCCCTGGCGGATGGCAGTTATTGAAGCTTTCAAGTCCGGACATTGGCCACTTTGGAACAATGCTTATTTTCTAGGGATGCCACTTTTAGCTAATTTCCAGTCAGCCGTCTTATCAATTTCTAATGTTTTTTTCTTATTCTTGAGTCCGGCCCTTGCTTGGGGATGGGGCATAATTGCCCAGGGCCTTTTTATGTTGCTGGCGATGTTTGCTTTTCTAAAAAACAAACGTTTGAGTAATTGGGCCTCACTGCTAGGGTCAATTGTTTTTTCTTTTTCCGGATTTGCAGTGGCCTGGCAACAATATAATGTTCACGGTTGGACACTAGCCTTTTTGCCATTAATACTCTTGTCGATTGATCGCTATTTTGAAACAAAAACTAATTTTTGGCTACCACTTTTAAGCCTTTTGATTGGTTTGCAAATTTTTTCTGGATACTTGCCGCTGGTGATCTATTCTTGGTTGATTATTGGTTTGAGTTTGCTTTTTCAAGGTCGATTGTTCTCAAAAGAGATTATTAAACTGGCTATTTTTGTCTTGCTTGGGTTTGGGCTGGGGGCAGTCCAATTACTACCAGGGCTTGAGTTGGTCAGCCGGTCAATTAGGAAGATTGATCCGAGCGCGATTTTAAATGATGTTGGTTTTTTGCCGGTTAAAAACCTGATTACCTTGGTAATTCCTAGTTTTTTCGGTAATCCGGCTACTGGTAACTTTTGGGGTTTTGGCTTTTATGACAACTTCGCCAATTGGTTGGGGGCAATTCCGATTGTTCTAAGCGTTTTTGTATTACTAAGAGCGAAGAACAAAAAAGAGACTTGTTCTTGGCTGGTTGTTATTCTTTTGGGTCTGGTTTTGTCGGTCAAAAACCCGCTCGGTTTGCTGTTGGCTAAGCTGTTTTTTCTTGAGGGCGGGATTGCCGCCCGAGCCATGGTTTTGGTTTGTTTTGCGGTGGCGGTTTCAGCGGCACTAGGACTGGATTTTGCTTTGACAAATTTTAAGAAAGCCAGGAAGCAGTTGCTAATAGTTGGCTTGGCGGTTGGGCTTTTGTTTTTGGTTTTTGCTGGTTTGTTACTCAAAGACCCGGCTAGCTTGCCCTATCAACAAATTGCCATTAGGAATTCCATCGTCCCGTTTGCGAGTTTGCTAGCCTTTATTTTGCTACTAGTATTTAGTTTCTTGAAAAAAAACTTGGAGTTTGTTTTCAAAGTCGGTTGTCTGGTTTTGGTGGGCTTTAGTCTTTGGTATCCGGCTAACAAGTATTGGTCATTTACTAGGTCCGAGTTGGTTTTTCCAACCACTCCGGTGATTGATTTTTTAACTCAGGACAAAGAAATTTTCCGTTTTGAGCCCGACCAGGTGATTCCTCAAAACATGTGGATGCCCTATGGGCTTGAGGCCGTTAGTGGTTACGACACCTTAATGCCCAAACGGCAAGGAGAATTTATTTCTTTGGTTAAAAATGGCAAAATTGGTGACAAGATTTCTCGAGTTCACTTGATGGATAACTACGACCTTAATCTTTTTCCACTTCTAAATGTCAAATATGTTTTGGCCAAGAAACAAACCGAAAAAGGGGAGTTTTCTCCTGAAGGCACGGTCAGGAAAACTTTTGAGGATCCGCGATTTGAGTTGGTTTTCGATGACAAAACCGTTTCAGTTTTTAAAGACACCAGTTACCTGCCTCGAATTTGGTCCGTTGTCAGCGTTGACCATTACGATAATGACCAGCAGTTAGTTGAGGCAATTTCTAACCCAGAGTTTGATCCGGGGTTAACGGCTGCGATCACCTCAGATGTTGCTATCCCTGAGCAGTTGACCGAGGCAAAAATTAAGTTTTTAGAGTATCAACCTGGAAGACAGATTCTTGAGGTCGAAACTTCAGGTCCGGCTTTCTTGGTCGAGTCGGCTGCTTACTATCCCGGCTGGCAAGCAAAACTAGATGGTCAAGAGTTTGACCTGATTGAAGCCGATTACAATTTGCGTGGCTATTTCATTCCCGACGCTGGCAATCACCGATTGGAAGTTGAGTTTAAGTCGGCCAGCTTCAACTGGGGGCTCAAAATCAGTTTCCTTTGTGCCGGCCTTCTGTTGCTTGGGTTGCTGGTTAGCCTAAAAAAAAGATTCAAAAATGGGAGCTAGGAAACTATTACCGATTTTTGTTTTTTCGCTTTTGACCCTGCTCGTTTTTTATCAATACTTCTTGAATCACAAACTACCAATTCCTGGAGACATTTTAATTGGTCACTATCATCCTTGGGCTGATTCCCTTTGGGATGGTCGCCAAACCATCTACCCAATTAAGAATTGGCATTTTTTTGACGGCATTAGACAGACCCTGCCTTGGCGCTTGTTAGCAATCAGACAAATCAAGGAAGGGATTGGCCCTTTTTGGAACCGCTACTCATTTGCCGGAACACCACTTTTAGGCAATTGGCAGACGGGAGTCCTTTATCCTTTGAATCTTCTTTTTGTTTTCCTGCCAGAGCTTGATGCCTGGAGTGTTTATATTATTTTACAACCGTTTTTAGCCGGTTTGTTTTTGTTTTATTTTTTAAAAGATTTGGTCAAAAAGAAACTGCCGGCATTTTTCGGAGCCATTGCTTGGGGTTTGTCGCTGGTGATGATTAACCACTGGGAATACGGCATTGATGGCCACACTATGCTTTGGTTGCCGTTATCACTTTGGGCGATTAATCGTTTGAGTCAGAAAATAACCTTCTGGGGGAGTTTTTGTCTTTTGCTGGCAACACTATCGACTCTTTTGGCTGGTTATCCGCCACTAGCGGTTTATTGCCTTGGTCTTGTTTTCATTTATTCTATTTTTAAAGTTAGGCCAGTTTTGTCGGCCAAAATGTTTTTTATTTTTGGTCTTGTTGGGCTGGGAATAGTTATTTCCCTGCCTCAAATTGCTCCCAGTCTTGATCTGATAGCAGAGAGTAGTTCGGGAGTGGCGGCTGGGGTTCTTGATCAGGAATATTTCCTGCCGATTGGAAATTTGATTATGACTTTCGCTCCGGATTTTTTTGGTCACCAAGTTACCAGAAACTCTTTTTCTAAAACTTACTATTCCGATAGTCCGGCCATTGGCGCTGCCGGTTTAGTTTTTTTCGTTTTTGCTGTCTGTTTACTTTTTTTCAAAAAGAACAAGCAAAGACGAGAAATGTTTTTTTGGTTTTTGGTGGCAACAATCCCCATTCTTTTGATGCTTGAAAACCCATTTTCGGTATTTTTTGCCAGTTTACCAGTCAATCTGATTGCCAGCGTTTCACCGATTAAGATGACTTGGTTGGTGAGCCTATCACTGAGTATTTTGGCAACACTGGCGATGGTTCAGCTGGAAAAGTTATTGGCAAACAAGAAATTTCTGATCTTGCTTTTGCCCCCTTTTGTTTTAGTGGCATTCTTTTGGTTTTTAAGCTTGCTGATACCGGAAAACGCGGTTGATCGGTTGGTTTCTCAAAGAAATTTGTTAATTCCCAGTTTTGTTGCTCTGGCAACATTATTTTTGCTGTTGTTTAGTTTCAAATTCAATCGGTTTTACAAATGGGCCT
>JBDRHU010000033.1:0-14982 GCA_043816565.1 Patescibacteria group bacterium | reverse complement strand
CTGTTCCAAAAAAAGTCTTCCTGAGAAAGCTTCGGAAAATTTCTTTGTTGATTCCTTGATGATTTCATCCAACTTCAACCCCGATTTTAAGATAAAAAACACATCAACATAGTCTCGGTATTCACCTCTTCGACCGATGGTGTAGGCTTTATTACTAGCGAGATCTTTTAAACTAAATAGAGACAAACTGTTAGTTTCGATAGTTGGGTGCAGGACCGGGAAGGGGAAGTAAACAAAACTGACTTTAATACTGTTGGTGGTAATGAAGGACAATTCGCTCGTTTGGTCAACTATTCTTTTTGTTTTCTTCCCAAAAACAGCCGTTACCTCGTCAAAAAGTTTTTTAGTTATTTTTTTAGGGGTAAAAATGTCGAAGTCATAAGAATAGCGATGTCCTAATTGGAGGGCGACCCCCGTTCCCCCGGCAAGAACCCCTCTGTTTTTAAAGCAAGAAAGTTTTTCGAAAACCTCCTTTCTTTTCTGGTCAAGAATTTCAAAATATAGTTTTGACATAGTTTTTGGAATCGGCCCCCTTTGCGTAGGGATTTAGAATGAACTGGCTGATAAAGTTGAAAGCCGACGGGGTGTAGTTCTTCTTGGGGAAAAGATTGAAAACTTGGGCCGTTTTTTTTAAAGAGTATAAGTCAATTAGTTTTTTGATTTGGCTTAAACTACCGTAGGACAAAACCTGGTGGACAATATAAACTTTGTCTTTTTCGGTATCCAAAGAATCTAGTTTTCTTGACCACAAAACATCTTTAAAACAGGATAGATCTTTAGTTTTTTTCATCCTCTTAGATTATCTCACAGGCAGGATTGGTTCTCAAGAACTTGGTTTCGTCTCATTTTGAGACGAATTGTCAAGAGTTTTGAGACGAATGATTAGGCCAATCAAGTGTTAATATTTAAGGACGGATGAAAAAGTTAGTCGCTGGCCTGGTTTTTGTTTTTTTAATCTTGGCCTTTCTTTTTATACCAAGCAATCTTAGGAATGAGATTCTCTCCCCTGTTGTTCGACTGACAGACAAACAAGTAGTTGAAAGACCGCTAGAGAGATACTACTTTGAGAATTTAAGAAAAAGAGAATATCCAAGTGGCGAGATTCGACTGGAAGAAGTTATAAACAAGTTTGATTCTAACGAAATTAAAGAGGAAAAAAGTTACACTTCTTGGCTGTTTTCATATCTTTCTGATGGTAAGAAAGTGACCGGAATGGCCAATATCCCCAAAAAGAATGGCCAGTTGCCGGTAGTGATTATGTTCAGGGGTTACGCTGACGATGAGATTTATTTCACTGGCTTGGGAACCAGGAAAGTCGCCGGGGTTTTGGCCGAGAATGGTTTTATTACCTTGGCGCCGGACTTTTTAGGTTTTGGCGGATCTGATCCGGCCAGCGCCGATTTTCTGGAAGCTAGATTTGTTAAGCCAGTTACGGTTTTGGATCTGTTAAGCTCGATAAAAAGCCTTCCCCAAGCGGACGAGAGTAAGATTTCTTTTTGGGCCCATTCTAATGGTGGCCAGATTGCTCTATCGGTTTTGGAAATTACTCAAAAAAACATTCCAACTGTTCTTTGGGCGCCGGTGACTCAGGGATTTCCTGAATCAGTCCTCCAATATATGGACGATTACCAGAATCTAGACGAGCTAGGCAAAGAAGTTTACGAGAAAATTACTGCTTTTTGCCGAGACTATGACTGCCGAAAAGTCTCAATTGATTATTATTTTCAGGACATTAACGCCCCAATCCAGGTTCATCAAGGGGGCCAAGACCAACTGGTCGACCAAACCGACACCGACCAGTTTGTTCAGACAATGAAAAAGTTAAACAAACAAGTTGAGTATTTTACCTATCCCAACAGTGATCATAATTTGAAACAGGATTGGGATGAGGTTGTTCCGCAAAACTTGTCGTTTTTTAACTCCTAGTTCCGCCGTGTCCACTGCCACCCATTGGAGCACCGCTACCACTACTGCAGGCGCTCATCAACCTTAGTCTTCCGGCGAAAAAACGATCGGCAACTCCAATCGCCAAACGAATTGCTAGAGACGGTCTTCCAGTACTCGTTTTGCGTAAAGACTTTTCGGGTAATTCCGGGCGGAATCCCCTTTCTCTAACTCTTTCACTTTCAATCATTTCAGGCTCACCCCCTTTCTACTCAATAAATAAATTATAACAAGTTTTGGTGTATAATCAATATGTAAATGGCGACAGAAAGACAAGCCGCTATCGACTGGAGAATGTCCCCTGTTGGAGTTGACCAAATGGTTGGCGAAAGAGATCTTTGTCGAATGATTGGGTTGGCTTTTAGCGGAGATGATTTTCCCGAACAATTTTCTTGTCAAACCACCTCATTTTCCTTGCCCGAATTAGGGTATCAAGTAGCTCCATCCCTGTCTCCAAATGAAATTGGAAGGCGGTTGGGAGAAATTCAATGGTGGCTGTCTTCGTTAAAAGAGAGAAAGCCAGACGGGATACCAGAATACCCTCTCTGGCAGGTCTATGAGGTCTATTCGGTGATTGCTTGCAATTGGTTATCAGTTCATGGTTGTTTAGGGATAGATGGACATGGTCGGGCGATGGTTCAGCTGTTGCCGATTTGTTTTGACTTGGCAGGATATCCAGAAGAATTTGCGGCCTACAAATTTTCGGAGAACATGAGGGAAAATCTTTTCCAGCTAGTTTGGTTAAATGGTCACCCAGTGGCAGGATTGAGGATCGCAGCGGGATTTATGGATTTAGTAAAGACAGGACTAGTCTCAAGAGAGTTAAGAGATTTTGTTATCGTTGGGCACGAACGAAGAAGAAGTAAAGCAGACGCTTTGGCCAGAAAGATGTTGGCCGGTTTCTTATTGAAAAAAATGGACCCAAATAGTTGGTTTTCACAATCCACCCTTGTAGCAGAAAAACACTAACTTTCTAAAAAAAAAGGGGAGAAGTAACCCCCCCCTTTTTTTTTGTTCCCGCCAAAACAATTGTTGTTTTAGAAATTACAACACAAATTAACAAAAAGATTTAGTGTTAAATGCCTTAAAACAAAAAATTAGTTTCAGCAAAAAACATTATTTCTTGGCCTTTTTGCTTTTTTTAACAACGATTTCTTTCTTGGCCTCAAAATCCAAAACAGCTTTACATTTACCCACAATACATCACCTCCCTCTATTTTAATATATATTAGATGTGTATTATAGAAACCTCATAATTATATTATCATAATCTAACCTTTGTTTGCAACTGTGCCTAATTGACTTTTGAGATTTATCGAGCAATTTATAAAACCCAAGGATTCTTTTTTGAAGTAGACTTTCGGAAAGGGTTTCTAAGCTCTCTTCGGGGTATTTCCACAGAGCGAATCTTTCTGGTAAACCATACCAAGGCAAAACAGTGCCATTTGGTAGAATGTGCAAAGAGGGATTTCTATATTTTTCTGGATTAGCGAGTAGCTTGTCTTTGTCAACTAGATTATCGGTGATGTTTATCTTATTGTGCCTTTTTCTTAGTTCGGCCACTTGATTAGTCAGTTCCGTTAACTGTTTAGGTGACAAGCCAATATTTTTGCACGAAACAGCACGACCATAGAAATCAAGGTGCGAAAACTTAATCGCCATAACGTTTAGTTTTTCGGCAACAACAGCGATTTTTTTCATATCAGAAATATTCCGGCTGGTTACCATGCTTTGGATAAAAGTGGGAAAGTTGTGTCTTCGTAACATATTGATAGCTTGTAACGTTGCTTGATAGGAGCCACGCTTTTTTTCTGAGCCAATCGTGTTCTTTTTCTGTCCCGTCCAGACTCAGGCAGATTCCGTTTAAAAAAGGCCTAAAGTTTAAAAATGTCCTTTCGTTTAAAAGAAGACCATTTGTAAACAAGTAGGTTTTTATCATTTTCTTGCTAGTAGAACGTAGTATTTTTAAGACTAGCTCCACGTGTTTGAATTTCAGGAGTGGTTCTCCTCCAGAGACAGTGAAGGCGTTAAAACCATGGTTTAACAAATCAGTAAGCATAAGGCGTATTTGTTTGGGGTTGAGTTCGTTGTCCATAGTTGAACCGGCACTCGTAAAACAATGACGACAATTTAAATTGCACTGTTTGGTAATTTCCAACAAGACATGTCTGGAAAACGGGATGTTTGCAACAAAAACGTTTTTTTTATCAATCTTGTTTTGCATTTTTCATATAGTTAAAAAGAGATTTAGGGCAATGTCCACGGTTCAAACAAGAAGAAAATCTCTGAGAACTAAGGAAGCTATATCTACAGAGATCACCTTTTTTAATTTGCTGGGAAAACCGGTTGTTTGTAAGCAGCATCTCTCCAAAATTATCTTTGAGCATGTTGCCAAGGCAAAAATATTTATTTGTGTAACTGAGCTCTACGCATGGATATAAATCACCACTATGTGTTATAAAAAGACCATTAGAACTGCATTCACATCGAAAAAACTTCTGGTATTTAGTTTTTTCACCTAATTTTTGTTTGACTATAGACGAAAGAGATCCAACGTCTTTCAATAGAGGTCTCTCCAGTTCTAATTTTTTTTCACAAACAAGGGTTTGGCCGTCTGCTACGAAATCATTAATTTTGATTTCTTCAACGCCGGTGCTTTTTACAAACTCTAAAAGATCGGCAACACCATTGCGATTAATACGAGTTAATGTCGCACTGATTTTTACATGAAGTCCTTGTTTAACCAGTTGCCTTATTTTGTTTGCAATTATCTTGTGAGAAGGCCTGCCGAGTAATTTGTTGTGTTCATCATCCAGCGAATCAAGACTAATGGCTACTATGTAGATATATTTATTAAATAACTCCAGATCACTGTTTTTAATAAGGGTTGCGTTAGTGACTAGCGATGTTTTAATACCGAGCTTGTGGATGTAGGATGCAATTTCCCAGAAATCTTGTCTAAAGAGGGGCTCTCCCCCGGTGAACTGGATGTGTTCATAGTTTAGCGCGTTTAGCGCGTTGATAATTTTTTTACACTGATTGGTAGACAGATCCCCAAACTTTTTTCCATCATTAACGCGGCAATAAACACACTTCAAGTTGCAATTTCTAGAGATTTCCCAGTTGATGCCAAGCAGGTTTTTTTTCATTATCTATTCGGTAGTAATTGCCTTAATAAAAACGAGGTTTTTTAGAAGTCCCGTGACTTCGTCTTTGTTGATATCTATACTTTTTGCCCAGGTCACTATTTCATCGACAGTTTGTCTCCCCTTGAGGATTTTCTCTATTACAAGAATGGCTGTTTGATTAAGGGAAACGGTTTGGTCCCTTGTTACAAGGTATTTTGTTTCGTGATTTAGGTTAAGTTTTGTAAAGACGTCCGGTGTTATTAAAGTTTTTTTTAAAAATTTAACATCCGGCTTGGTTTTTATTTTGTCTTCATATTTCTGAACGCTTTTTTGCCAAAAACTTTTTGATATTGGGACCCTTTTTAGTCCCCTAACTGCATGGTCAACACAGTAGTGGCTACAGACGCTGTTGTCCACCTTGCAACCTGCCAGACATTGGTCAAACAAAAAACAACTTTTACACGGTTCGGTTACCCAAGTGAGCTTTCTGAACTCATCAATACTTTTTTTCTTCCAGATATCAATTAGGTCTTCGTGCAAAACATTCCCGTAAGAGACGTCTGATTGGTTGCAGATTCTAACTTCGCCAGTGGGACTAATTGACAGAAAAGAGATGCCGGCTCCACAGGATGAAGTTAAACCGTGTTCAGCCAAACGTTCGTCCAGACAGAAAGGAATAGCAGTACAAAAACCTATTGTCATTTTTGTGTTTTTCTGGACACTGATTACTTGACTAACAAGTTTTTTGAATTGCTTTACCGATGGAGCTAGTTTGCTGAAACTTTTTAAACCAAAACCGGCTGGTTCGTATTTGTTTATCGTATATTGTTTTACCCCCATTGAATACACTAACTCTGCGATTCCCTCAAAACTTTCGAAGTTGGTAGAAGTTAGTGTAAAGTCGCAACAAACTTCAAATCCATCACGAAGGTAGTTTTCTAGTGAATTGATCGTTTTTTTCCAGCTCCCTCCCGGTTGTAGAGCATTGTGAATTTTGGCTGGTCCGTGTAAAGATAAATAAATTTTAGCTAAGTTTTTACTTAGGTTTTTAATATATTTTACCCCATTAGTTTGAATTGTTACGGTTGAATGGTTGCTTAATTCGTCTATCGCCTTGTTTAGGTAATCTTTGGGCAACATGGTTGGTTCTCCGCCGGTGAGTTGTACATGAGGGATTTCCGCTTTTGCCACGGCAGATATTATCTTATTTAATGTTTTTAAATCGGGGGGAACACTTCTGTTTGGATTATAGCAAAACTTGCAACTTACATTGCATGCATAGGATGTTTCTATTTGAACATAGTGAGGGATTTTTTCGACCTTTATTTTCTTCATGTTTTTAGATTGTATTAATAGAATTAATCATATCTTTTGATAACAAATTGGCTTTGGTCTACCGACATTTTGTTTTCCTTTAGTGTTTGATGGAAAATCGCATCTAGGTATTGGATGGACATTTTTGGGTCCACCTCAAAAGTACCCTTTTTATAAACAGATCGTCTGGTGTCGTCCCATGCCTCATATTTGTTAAGTAGCTCCGGCCTGATGAGTTGTTGAGTATTTTTATAAAGTTGTGTACCGGGAAAAGGGGTTAGGACGGAAAAACCGATATGTTTTGGCTTTACTTCCTTGATAAATTTAGCGATTGTCTCTATGTCTTGTTTAGTTTCTCCAGGGATACCAACAATAAAAAATGCTCCAGGATTGATGCCGACTTTGTGACACAAACGGACGGTCTCTTTCGCTTGTTCGACAGAAAAGCCCTTTTTAATAAATTCCAATAACTTTTTACTAGCCGTTTCAATTCCAAAGTAAATATCTCGACATCCAGCATGGTACATTTTTTTCAGCATTTTCTCATTCACAGTGTCCACCCTCGCTTGGACAGACCACCGGACATTAAGGCATCTTTTTTCTATTTGCTCACACAAATTTATCATTACCTGTTCGTTAGTTGATAAGTTGTCGTCAAAAAGAAAAATTTCGTCTAAGTTGTAAAATTTCTTTGTAATTCTGTGCATTTCGTCTGCAATTCTTTTTGGGGATTGATGTACAAATCTATTGCCGAAAACAGACTTGTCACAAAAAGTACACAAGAAAGGACATCCTCTGGAGGGGAAGATGGATATTGACCCGAAACCACCGTTTTTCTTCCACAAGTTTATATATTCTTGAGCCCTAATTCCGTCAAAGTCTGGCATTGGCAACTTATCTAATTGGGTTATCCTTGGCCTGGGAGTGTTAACTACAATGTCGCTCCCCACCTTAAAGGCGGTTCCTTGGATGTTTTTTAGTAGTTTATTTGTCTTTAGGGTGCGATCCCCAAGGATTTTTTGTGTGATTTCTTGCCAGGTGTAGTCTCCTTCGCCAAACACAATCGCGTCCACTACATCCTCCGAATACTTGAAGAAATTTGCCGGGGACATGCAACTTGGAGCCGCACCGCCAATAATTACCATGGTGTTTTTATTTTTTGACTTGAATTGCTTAGCAACTTTTAACGCTTTGGGCAATTGTAATAGGGTTGAACTTATTCCTACTACAAGAGGAGTTGTGTCGGTCAGTGTCTTTTTTAACCTATCTTTATAGTCGGATAGTTGACCGTCGATAATTGTAGGGTAGGTGCCAACTGCTTGTTTGGTCATGGCTGACAGGGTTGCGATCCCCAAGGGAGGATAGGGAATGTCTCCGTAAATCCAGCTTGAAGGTGGAGATATCAGAATTATTTTTTCCGATCTTTTTGGATCCATACTAGTGGGAGTGTTTTTGTTTCGGAATTATTAAGTAATTGGCAGAAAGGGTAATGATGAGGTCGAAGCTGTCTTCGCTAGACGAGTCAACCCAGGTTTTTTTTCCACAATCGACACACTGATGCTGGATTCTCCAGTTTCCATTTTTTTGTATTACTCCGATTGGTTTCATTAAGCCTTGACAATCCGAAGACCTGTCTCCAGGAATTTTATCATCAACGTGCTTGCTCCACAGACACATTGAACAGTGGTTGTGGTATCGTCCGCCATTGTTTTCGGCTCCACAGTTACCACACAAATATTTTTTTTGTTTAGGGACCAAAAAATTTTTCCTTTTCGTATTGACTTTGTTCATTTCAAAAATCTTAGCTCCTTTATCATTTCTTTTAGGATGGTTTCATAATTTTTTACAGATTTTTCAAGCAGAGCTTTGGTCGGAAAGCCGTCAACCGCATTTTTCATCAATTGACTATAGTCATCTAGTTTTTCCCAGCCTAAGGGCCATTTAACTAGATCGTCTACTGCTAGATTTGGTGAAACTAAATTTCGGTTTATTGCCAACATTATTTCTGTTTCCAGACGATCGGCGTGGTCTCCCCTATATGTTTTGTCTTTTTTCTTTAAATTTCGTGCAAATTTTACGTCATACCAGCTTTTGAAAAATACTTTTGACCCCTCAGTGGTTTTTCCGTAGTGTGCACAGATCTTTTCCAATACAATTGTATTTCCTCCGTGTCCATTTACTATAAGCACTTTTTTAAATCCATGCTGGAAAATAGAGTCGAGTATATCCTTTAATAGTAAAAACAAGGTTTTTTCTTTTATTGTGATGGTGCCAGCGAAACTAAGGAGTGTTTCGCAAGGCCCAAAAAGAAGATTGGGCCCTAAAACAGAGTTTGTTTTTTTTGCAATATCACGAGCGAACCTTTTTGCTATGTATGCATCGGTTCCTAGAGGTAAATGGGCTCCGTGAGCTTCTATCGTTCCCAAAGACAAAATAATTACTTTTCCGTCCTGAACCAATTTTTCAATGTCTTTATGGGTTGCCTTTTGCCAGGTTTTCATAAGATTTCATAAGAGATAACAATGGCCTACGAACAAGCAAATTCTTTTATTTAATTCGGACAATTCCACAACTATCATAGTCCTATATTAAAGTTAATTATACCTTATGTGTCAATGCGTCAACTATTTTTGAACTGGTATGTCTAGTTTTTGTTTTTCGCCCATTTTGATATGGGGTAGAATAGCTGGTTTGGTGGGCAGGTATTGTTTGCTTTCTAATTTTTGATATATAATCAGTCAAATGGATCAATCTAATTTGATGGACACGATTGTTAGTTTGTGTAAGCGCCGTGGGTTTGTTTACCCGGCCTCCGAGATTTACGGTGGCATCTCTGGTTTGTACGATTTTGGGCCCTACGGAGTCGAGATGAAAAACAATCTCAAAAGATTGTGGTGGAACTATATGGTTTCTCAGAGGAAAAATGTGGTTGGGATTGATGGAGCGGTAATTACCCATCCTGATGTTTGGAAAGCCTCTGGACACTTGGAAAATTTTAATGATCCTTTGGTCGAGTGTTCTTCGTGCAAGAGTCGGTTTCGAGTCGATGATCCTGAGCTGGAAGACAGCAAGGGCAAGTGTCCCAAGTGTGATGCTAAATTGAGCCAGCCTCGAGCTTTTAATCTGATGATGGCCACCGAAATTGGAGTGGTTGAGGGGGAAAAGTCACTCGCCTATCTTCGCGGTGAAGCCTGCCAGTCAATTTACTTGGACTACAACAATGTTTTGAAAACCACCCGAATGAAAATTCCTTTTGGCATTGCCCAAATGGGTAAAGCGTTTAGGAACGAAGTTACCTGCAAGAATTTCCTGTTTAGGCAAAGAGAGTTTGAGCAATGGGACCTACAATATTTCGTTGCCCCCGACCAGATGGAAGCCAGCTACGAGTATTGGAAGCAAGAGAGAATGAGATGGTTTAAAGTTTTGTTTTCGGATGACAAGAAACTCCGTTTTCGTCAGCACCGCCAAGACGAGTTGGCTCATTATGCTAAGGTCGCTTTTGACATTGAGTTTAACTCCCCTCTTGGCTGGAAAGAAATGGAGGGAATTCACTGGCGGTCTGATTGGGATTTGTCTCGCCACAGCCAGTTTTCTGGGGTTAACTTCCAGTATACTGATGACCAGGGCAGGAGTTTCATCCCCCAGATCGTTGAGACCTCCGGTGGAGATGCCAGACCATTCCTATTCCTGTTGTTAGACGCCTATACCGAAGAGGTAGTTCCCGGTAGTAAAGATAGTTCCGATACTAGGGTGGTTTTAAAACTGAACCCAAACATTGCTCCGGTTAAGGCGGCTATTTTGCCTTTGAGCAAAGATGAAAAACTGATCAAGGTGGCCGATGAAATCTATCGGCAACTTTCCGGTCTTTTTGCGGTTGAATATGACCAAACCGGTTCAATTGGTAAAAGATATCGCCGTCAGGACGAAATTGGCACTCCTTATTGCTTGACGGTTGATTTTGATACTTTAAAAGACAAGAAGGTCACCGTTCGGGATCGAGATACTACCAAGCAGGAACGAGCCAAAATCAGTGACCTAGAAAGTATCATTGGCAAAAAGTTGAAAGACAGTTTTACGGTTTTACCCAAATAACTTCATTGCCTGAAACGACTTTCTTGTATCTCACGCCCAATTTTAGTAGAATCACCCCAGATATGGATAAGCAAAGCTTGTTTTTCGCCAAGGCTCAAAATAAATGTTGGCAACCGGATAAATTTGAGCCGGAGATTAGTAAATTCTGGGAAAAAGGCAAGTTTTTTACTGCCAAAATTGACAAGAAAAAAAAGCCGTTTAGCATTCTTCTTCCTCTGCCGAATGCTAACGATTCAATGCATATTGGCCATGTCATGTTCGTGATTGAAGATATTCTTTGCCGTTGGCACCGGATGATGGGTGATCCGACGCTTTGGCTTCCCGGGGCCGACCACGCCGGGATTGAAACCCAATTTGTTTTTGAAAAGAAATTAGCTAAAGAAGGCAAAAGCCGTTTTGACTTTGACCGAGAGACTCTCTACGGGATGATTCGAGATTTTGTTGAGGAAAACCGCCAATTAAATCAATTCCAATTAAATCGACTTGGTTTTGGCTTTGATTGGAGTCGGTATCACTACAGCATGGAACCAGCGATGATTAAAAAAGTGCTGGCAATGTTTAACAAGCTTCACCAGGACGGTTTTATTTACCGCGGTAGTCGGATTGTTAACTATTGTGTTAATTGCGGTACTGCCTTTTCTGAACTAGAGGTTGATTATGCCGAAAAAGATGAGTTTCTTTACTACCTAGACTATGGTCCAGTTAAGATCGCCACCACTCGTCCGGAGACGATTTTTGCTGACGTGGCAGTGGCTGTTAACCCTAAAGACAAACGCTTGCGGGGATTAGTCGGTAAATCTGCGGTAATTCCCCTACTGGACAAGCAAATTCCAATTATCAGCGACGAGCTGGTTAGTTTTGATTTTGGCACCGGCGCGTTGAAAATTACTCCGGCTCATGATCCGACCGATTTTGAGATTGGCAGGAGGCATGAACTGGCCTCTCCTAGCTGTTTGGACCTAAACGGCAGGATGATCAATTGCCCCAAGGAATTACTTGGTCTGACTGCTAATCAAGCCAAGCAAAAAACAATTGAAATGCTTGAGAAGGCTGGCAAACTGGTCAAAACCGAACCACACAAACACAATGTTGGTTTCTGCTATCGCTGTAAAAGACGGATTGAACCACTATTGACTCCTCAGTGGTTTATAAAAATGGAGCCACTAGCCAAGGGAGCGATTAAGGCTGCCAAAAGTGGCGAAACCAAGTTTTTCCCAGCTCGATTCAAAAAGACATTTTTAGACTGGGTAGAAAACATCCGAGATTGGAACATTAGCCGCCAGATTGTTTGGGGACCAAGAATTCCGGCTTGGTATTGCCTGGATTGTAATCCGGAGATAAAAATCAATTTTCTCGACAAGAATAAGAAACTAATCAGTGGTTTTTATAAAGACCTGAAAAAAGACTACTCGTTTGATCAAATAGTGGCTGGTTTACAGTCTATCAGTGCTCCAACAGAAACACCCTATTCACTAAAAGAAGGAGCTTGTGCCAAATGTAAGGGAAAACACACTATCCAGGAAACCGACACTTTTGATACTTGGTTTTTGTCTGGCCAGTGGCCATTAAACACTCTTGGGTTTGACATTAACGATCCCAAAAAGGGTTCGGAAGACTTTAACTATTTTTACCCGACCACAATTATGGATACCCTTTGGGATATTCTCTTTTTCTGGGTGGCCAAAATGATGATTTTGGGTATCTATGCTACTGGCAAGTCCCCTTTCGAGACCGTCCATCTTCACGCTCGGGTGGTTGATGGTCAGGGCAAGAAAATGAGCAAGTCCAAGGGTAACGTTGCCAACCCAATTGAGTTGGTTGACAAGTATGGGGCTGATGCTCTGCGAATGGCTTTGGTTTACGGGGTGGCGCCGGCTTCGGACATTGCCCTGTCGGATGAAAAGGTTAGGGCGATGAGGAACTTTACCAACAAAATCTGGAACGCAGCCAGGTTCGTTTTGGCGAACCTGGAAACAACAAATTCTAATCCGCCAGCCGGCGGACCAAACAAGGATGATCAAGAAATTCTAGAAGCTTTTGCAAAAATAAAAACCAGTGTTGACAAACAGCTGAAGAAATATCGCTTTGGTCAGGCGCTGGAAGAAATCTATCAATTCTTCTGGCACCAGTACTGTGATCAATACATTGAAAAGACCAAGGACCGAAGGCAAGAGGCCCTGCCAACCCTAATTGAAGTTCTAACTGGTAGTTTAAAGTTATTGCACCCCTTTGCTCCGTTTGTCACCGAAGCTGTTTACCAAGAATTCAAAAAGATCTTGCCGGAAAACAAACTATTCGAGGCGAAGTCATTGACTGTTGCTAGCTGGGATTGAGAATGTTTTTGTGCGAGATATTCACAGTATTTATCTAAATACAGTGATTTACGTTCACAATATTTGACTTTTTACTTTAAAAGAGTTCTGATTTTTTGCGAGTAGCCGGAGATGAACTCCTCCAAAACTGATTTGAGCCCTTTATTTTTAATTTTTTTGATCCTTACTTTTAGTTCTCTCAAATTTTTTGATTGAGCAATGTTGCCGATTTTTTCTTCTAATTCGGGACTAATCAGATTATTAACGCGGGCATATTCCATGATAATCTCTAGGCTGCCCATTAAATAAGTTTCAAAGGCTTGTTGGGGGGGGTTTTTTTGGTGTTGGTGGAGGTGATTAACATCGCTCCAATGAATCCGGTTTTTTCTTTGGGAGGAGAAAGCGTGGTTTAAAAAAACTTCAACCCCATATCGGCTGTAACGAAACCCCTCGGCTAGTGGCAAAAGGTCTTTCCTTCGATAGGCTCTTTGGCCAGTTAGTACCTTAGTGTTGATAACTTTGGGTTTTTTTCCGATAGTTGCCAACAGGAACGAAAATTGCCCGGTGGCAATCGGTAGCGCCAATTCCCTAATATGTTTTATGTTTAAGCCAATCAAATCGGCATCCAGAAAAACGATAATTTCACTTGTGGCGGCCAGCACCCCTTCGGCCAAGCCGTAACCCTTACCTTTATTGTCAGGCCAGCTTAAAAGCTTAATTTTTTTACCAAAGCTTTTAAGAATAACCAGGCTTTGGTCGGTTGAGCCATCATTGATAGCAATCACCCGGTCAACAAACGAGCATCCCAAAACAGTTTCAACTACCGGCTTGAGAGTTTTTTTCTCATTAAAAACGGGAATCACTACCGAAATTGTTTTTCCTTTTAACATCTCGCCGTTGATTATACCAAGAGACGATCGGGTAAACTTGTGATGCCATGAAAGAATTTCTCCCGGTAAACTAGAGTCAAGTTATTAATTTTGATTCTAAAAGGAGGAATTCTGATGTATTACGCTGGCATAGATTTACACAAGCGGTTCGTTCAGATCTCGGTTAATGATAGGTCGGGTCACGAGCTGGCCAACAGCAAGATCGCTTGCGATAACGATCAGATTGTTGATTTCTTTTCAAGTTTTAACGACCGGCCCATCTCTTCGGTCATCGAAGCTACGGCCAACTGGCCTTGGCTGGTCAGATTGTTAGGACAACAAGGGATAAAAGTCTGTTTGGCCCATCCTTTGAAAACAAAAGCGATTGCTTCCGCTAGAATTAAAACAGACAGTATTGATGCCAAAATTTTGGCTGACCTGTTAAGAGCTGATTTAATTCCCAAAAGCTACATGGCTAATCAAGAAGAACAAGCCCAAAGAGACCTAATCAGGTTTAGGATAGGATTAGTCAGGCAAAAAACTAAGATTAAAAACAGAATTCACGCTGTTTTGGCCAAACAGAATATCAAACACGACAAGACTGATTTGTTTGGCAAGAAAGGGAGACTGTTTTTGACTGAATTGACCCGAGACGACTTTCTCTGGTTGACACCATTGGAAAAGATGCTGATTGCCGAAAACCTGTCCGTGATTGACTTTCTAGTTAAAAAAATCAAGAAGGTTGACCGAGAGTTGAGAAAACAATATCAAGATAACGGCAACTTTAAATACTTGTCGACCATTCCCGGATTTGGGTTAGTTACCAGCAGTATCCTTCTGGCCGAGATCGGATCAGTAGAACGATTCAAAGATGAAAAACAATTGGTCGGCTACATTGGGCTGGCCCCTTCGGTTTACTCTTCCGGAGGCAAAACCAGGAAGGGGCGAATCACCAAACTGGGTAATCCGATTGTCAGGTGGGCCCTGGTTCAGGCCGCTTACCGAGCGATTAGAAAAGATCCTTACTTAAAAGACTTTTACCAGAGGATTGCTCAAAGAAGAGATAATAAAAAAGCAATTGTGGCAGTTGCCAGAAAACTGCTGGTTTCCGTTTACATCATTCTTAAACGACAAGAAGATTACCAGTTCCGGGAAATCAGACCAAGCTGATATTATACCCAGGACCCTGATCCTGCGCGTTGTGAATAGCCAGTCTGACAATCCCGGTGTCTTGTATCAGACATCAGGTGGCCTCGACCACGGATAGCTGAAAAAGATGAAGCATTTACACGCTGACAGGCAAAAAAAACAATGGTATACTAA
>JBDRHU010000032.1:0-6615 GCA_043816565.1 Patescibacteria group bacterium | reverse complement strand
ATGCAAATCGCCGATACCATTAAAAAGGCTATTTTTAAAAGAGAGCGATAAGGTTTACCGCTTTCTAATCTTCGAGCGACCATCGGGAAAAGAACCGAACTCACCGGACTAACACTAAAGAAAATTGTTTTACCAAGTAGTGCTAGGGCCGCATAGTAACCGGCTTCAAGATCAGGTAAAAATCTTTTGGCCAACAAAATGTCACTGGTATACAGAGAGGTAAAAGCCAACCCCAACAAAAAAGCCGGAAAAGCATAGACTAAAAGCTGACGCCAGGATAGATCCAAGTTGTTCGATTTTGGCAAAGCTAAAACCGGCTTAATGGTTAAAGCTAAGACCAGGCCAATTCCCACCAAAACCGACAAAAAAGCCGAAGCCGTTCGGCCACCTAGATAAACCAGTAAAACTGCCAAAACTAACTTAAAACCAATTTGAAGAACTCCCAGACCAGCAACCAGTCCAAAGCGTAAATATCCTTGAAGTAAAGAAAAATTGACTCCTACCAAAATTCCCAAACAGGCAAAAATAAAAGTTGGGAACACTAACCAAGCGGGTTGGACTTTAATAAAATCGGCCAGCCAACCAGTCGTCAAAACTCCAATAGGAAGCAAAATTAACGAAGTTAATCCCAAAAGCAAAATTAATCTCTTGTAAATAGATTTAAAAGAGGTTGCATATTTTGTCGTTGCTAGGTTCAGCGCTGAACCAGGAACCGAAAAAATATAGGTTAGAGAAATCAAGGCCGCTAGCGCTCCATAGTCAACTGGGCCAAGCATTCTTCCCATTGAGAGGTGATAAAGATAGTTACCCAGATTGGTAACCATTCCGGCCACAAACAAAACCAGGCTGCCACTAACTAGTTTATTGCCGGTGAGCTTAACTAAAGCGGGCGTTTGCAAGAGCTTTTTGACATTCACAAGTAGTTTTTGTCGGCCAATTTTTAATCATTTTTAAAACTAATTTTTTAATCTTAACAATATTCTGGTTAAAAACCCTGACCACCTCTTCGGTTGAGACTGGTTTGACATCTGGACTATCAAGCAGACCGGCATCATAGTCAGTCACCATGGCAATGGCACAATAGCAAATTTCTTGCTCTCTGGCCAAGGCCACTTCCGGATACTGGGTCATATTAATTACTTGCCAATCCATTTTGGTAAACCAGGTCGATTCGGCCGCAGTTGAAAACCGAGGTCCTTGAATGACAACCACGGTTCCTTCAGGATGAATAGTAACACCCAGTCCTCGACTACTATCAATTGCCAAATTTCTTAATTGCGAACAATAAGGAAAGGCTGTTGAAACATGGGTAGCAATCGGTCCATCAAAGAAAGTATCGACCCTGGATTTGGTCCGATCAACAAACTGATCTAGAATGACAAACTCTCCTGGCTTGATTTCCTTTTGTAAAGATCCAACCACACAAGAAGTAATAATTCTTTTGACCCCCAGAGATTTTAACGCCCAAATGTTGGCCCGATAGTTAACCAGGTGTGGTGGCAGGCAGTGGTCCGGACCGTGTCGAGGCAAAAAAGCCACCGACTGATTGGCAATTCGTCCTAACATTAATTTGCCAGATGGACAACCGTAGGGAGTCTCTACTTTAACTTCCTTCAAACTAGAAGCCAGGTCATAAAAACCGGAGCCACCAATAATGCCAATGCTAGCCTTCATAATCAATCAAAGAAATTAATCTGTAGTCCTTTAAAAGTTTTCTTCCGGGCAAATAGTCCAAAACAATCAAAAAAACAATCGCTGGAATTTTGCCTTTAAGTTTTTCAACCAGACTAACTGCCGCCTTCATCGTCCCTCCGGTGGCCAAAACATCATCGACCAGTAAAACCTGCTCTCCGGGCCTAATCGAGTCACGGTGGATCTCTAAAACAGCCTTGCCATACTCCAAATTAAACTCCTCCTCAACTGTCTGGTGGGGTAACTTACCTTTTTTACGAGCCAAGATCAAACCAGCTCCCAGTCGATCAGCCAAAACCGAAGCAAAAACAAAGCCCCGAGCGTCAATCCCTAACACCTTGTCAACCTTAATTCCGTCAAGTTTCTTAACCAACTGATCAATGGCAGACTTGAAAGCGTCCTTGTCCTCCAAAAGCGGAGTCATATCACGAAAAACGATCCCCTTTTGGGGGAAATCAGCAATGTTACGAATTTTATTTTTAAGGTCCATACACTGCATAGGATATAATTGTTTGATATCAATGGTCAAGAAGCTAACGGTTTGTACCATCGGGGGCGGTTCGGGAATGCCAGTTGTTAACCAGGCACTCTTGCTGGCCGGAATTAAACACATTAATTCAATTGTGACCACTTTTGACAGTGGTGGCGACACCGGTCGATTAAAAACCGATGAACGGGGCAATCTCCTGGCTTTTTCTGACTACTGGCGTTCTTTGCTCTCCCTTTGGCCAAGTGGTCAGCAAAAGAAGTTTTGGCAAGAAATGCTTGGCTATCGCGATGGTCGAGGCAGAAATTTTGGCAACTCCTTTTTTGCTTTCATGTCGGAAAAATCAGGTAGTTTGGCCAAAGTTGAAAACTTATTCACAAAACTAACCGGTGCCAAGATTAGCGGACAGGTAATTCCGATAACACTTGAACCAAGCAATCTTCGTTTTCAAACCGAAAGTGGCAAACAATACCAAGGCGAACACATGTTAGACAACTTAAGAATGTCAGCCGACCTGGTTAAAAAAATCTGGCTTGATCCCCTGGTTAAAGCCAACCCCCGAGCCATCAAAGCAATTGAGCAAGCTTCACTGATAATTGTTTGTCCTGGTAGTATGTACGGTTCGGCAATTGCCAACCTGCTTCCGACCGGAGTCAGAGAGGCTTTTGCCAGAAATCAATCGCCCAAGATATTAATGACCAACATCATGTCGACC
The DNA here is from genome assembly GCA_043816565.1 of Patescibacteria group bacterium. Taxonomy (GTDB): domain Bacteria; phylum Patescibacteriota; class Microgenomatia; order UBA12405; family JAHJSD01; genus JBDRHU01. Next base: position 3,721 of record JBDRHU010000032.1, on the reverse strand, counting down.
AGAAATGAAAATCACGGCTTTGACCAAACTGATTACTGTAAAATTTTTGCCAAATACCTAAAACAGGCTCACCCCTTTCAGCTAGTTTTGATGGCCAAGCTAGCCGACCTCAACCAAAAAAAACTCCGGCAAGTTCTCGATTACTACGCTCGAGAACATTCTTTTCCGATAAAATTCAAATCCGCCAAAGGAATTAAAACCGAATTGCTTGATCTGGCCATTATCGAAGAGGCCAATCAGCGCCTAAGACACAGTGAAAATAAATTAGCCGAATTCTTTAAAACAGCTATCCCCCGGCTAGTGTCATCGTAAATACCCCAACTGCCTCAATCTCTTTTTGATTAATTCCTCTTCCTCTTTACTCAAGGCTTTTGATTTTGTTGGTAATCTTGGCCTAGCCTTGGTTTTTGTTTTGTCCAAACCAAATATCTTGTTGAATAATTGACTCAACTCCCAAATATGCAAATCCTTGTTCTCCCAATCTCTGAGGATTCGCTTGCCCCCAACGCCCTTAAACAGAAAAATCCCTCGCCGATCTGAATCATGGGTCCCTTTCAATCCTGGACCATTCTTTACAAACAATTTTCTTTCAATCGAGCAAGGGCCGATGGAAAATTCAGGATTAGTTAGCCAAACCAAATCCCAAATACTGCCTTTTTTTGACTTTGGATAAACATTTTCTCTCAGATCAAGCAATTGAAAAACCTTCTTGCCCATAAATTCCAGGTTAGACAGTTTTTCAACCAACTCTTTCCTGGTAGACAGATTTTTGGTCCACAACCCAAAGCTGCCAATTCGAACTGTCTTTTCTAATCCCCAATCCTTAAACCGACTCTTGGTTTTGTCTTTTTCCCAAAACCAAACTTTGCGCAACAAAGCTCCTGCCTGAGCCTTGACGGATCGAGGCAAAAAACCGTTTTGTCTCAACCAGGGATAGATGTTAAATTGCCAAGTTGGGGTTGGATGAAAACCGTGATCGGAGATAATCATTAACTGAATATTTCTGGCTCCATACTTTTTGCTGGCTTTTCGATAAAAATCTGCCAAGAAAGAATCAATTTCCTGATAAATCTTCAAGGTCCGCTTGTCTTTCCAAAACAAGTGCTGACACAAATCGGTGGCTCTCAAAAGCATGAAAAAAAAGTCAAAGTCATCGTTTTTAAGTAAGTATTCAGCCAAGCGAAATCGGGCTTGCATTTGAACCTTAACCTGGGCGAGTAGTTGACGATTGGTTTCTTGTCCCAGGTGTTCGTCTAAGAAACCAAGTTGGCCTGATTGATAACCAAGCTGAATCAAAACCGAAGCCATTTTAGCCGGATAAACAAACTGGGCCTGGGGCGGAGTCAAAAAAGACGAAACCAATACCCCTCTGACCCGCTCGACAGGATGACCGAGGGGCAGGTTAATCAAGGCCACTCTTTTTTGTTTCCATTTTTTCCAAAACTTGTTGGTCAACCAGCTACCGTTAACCAATCGACCATCTCCATCGACAAAGGGATTGTCTTTAACAAAAAAATCATAGACTCCGTGCTCATCCGGAGTTTGGCCACTAATAAAAGATGCCCAAGCCGGAGCCGTTCGGGGAGGCATGGTACTGATCAAGTCTTTTTTAATCCCTTGCCTAGACAACTGCCCCAAAAAAGGCAAGCGACCTTCCTTTATCCAGGGATCAATCAGTTTCCAACTGGCCCCGTCTAAACCGAAGACAAAAATCCTTGCCTGGCTCATGCAATCCAATAGCCACACAGGAACAAGCTACAACAAAGCAAGAGGAGCAGGAAACTAAGCAAATATAGCCAACGAGGTAATTTTAACTTGGCCAAAACCAAAAAACAGGGAAAACAAATTAGAATATAACGAGGCATCGAAGAAAAGGTCCCGGTTAGCGGTGGCAAAACATAGGCCAAGGTGGCAAACACTAACCAAGATCGGTGGATCTTAAGTTTCCACCAACCTAAAATCAAAAGTATCAAAAACAAAATTGCTGTCAGAACCTCCAACCAAATGGTCAAGTAAATTGGATTAGTAACATCAACAGTAACAATCATCTTCAGGTAGCGCCAGAAAACTTGATAGATCATGGTAATCCGATTAACCGTCCTTTGAGCTCCAAACTCTGGTTGAACCTTGATAAAGTAAAAGAAATCTCCGACTGTCTTATTTAGCCAGCTACCATAGGCCAACAATCCCCAAGACGACAATAGAATGAAAAAAGTATTTTTGACGTGAGCCCAACGACTTTTAAACAAGTGAGTCAAGTATGAAAAACTAAATTTCTTGACCCTTTCCTTGGCAACCGAGAGCCTTTCTGCCATTCCCCTTTTACTGACGGTTTCGTAATATTCGAAAAGTAAGGCAGGCAATAGGAAAATGCCGACAAAACGAGTCGCCGACGCCAATCCGGCTACCAGTCCAGCCAAAAGCCAATTTTTCTTTCTGGCAAAATAAAAAGCCAACAGGGCTAAAAACAAAAACATTGATTCGGTGTAAACAGAAACGAAATAAAAACTACCTGGAAAAACTACCAGCCAAAGCAAACACTTTTTGATGGTTTGTTCATTCTCACCGGTATCCTTCAGAAGAATTGCCAATAGCCACAATGAAAGAAGGAAAAAAGACGAAGAAATAAACACCCCCGACAAGATAAAACTATGAATAAACGGCTGAAAAAGACCAATCAAGCGAGGATAGGCGGGGAAAAAGGCCTGTTCGTGTTGACCGTAACCACCGGCGGCAATTTGGGTATAGTGCTCGCCATCAAAATTAGCTCTTGACCAAATTAACGGCTGAGAGGCATGATCATTAAGACTACTGCCTAAAAAGTTTCTTCCTAGCGGGAAAAAGGCACTCCCCAAAAACCAACTGACAAGCAAAACTAATTGAAGAACGATAAAAAGTTTGACGGCAAACTGGCCAATTTCATTACTTATTAGTTTACTCATTATCCGTGTAGTTTGGATTAAACTACAAAACTGCTAATTTGTAAACCCCAACCGTCTGTTGAGCAGTTCTCAGCCAAGAAAATTGTTTGACCTGGTCAAGGCCCTTTTTGACCAACTCTTTCCTTCGAGACTGATCTGAAAGTAATTTCTTCAAACCTAAAGTCAGACTATCAATTGACGGTTCGACCAATTCGGCCGCTTCCCCGGCTATCTCTGGCATCGAGGCCTGATTAGAAGAAAGCACCGGACAGCCACAGGCCATCGCCTGAACAACCGGCAAACCAAAACCCTCGTCAAAGGACGGTTGACAATAGACGGTTGCCAAATTAAAAACTGCCACCAAGTCTTCAATTGGAAGAAACCCCAACCGATAAATCAGTTTGTTATTTTTAGCCTGTTTTTGCAACCAAAGCAAATCTTGATTTTCCGAATGGTCGTGATCAAAGTTTTCCTCCAAAGCTTGCTTACCAACCATCACTAATGGAATTTTCAGATTTTGGCAAGCAGAAACCAAGCCGGGAATATTCTTGTTCCAGTTGATGTCTCCCACATAGAGGACAAACTTATCTGGTAGTTGGTATTGCTTTTTAACTCTGGCTAACAAACCAGAATCTTTAATTACTCGATACTCCGGCCCCGGAGCCAGATGAGTAACAAAAATCCGATCTTGTGGGTAGCCAGTTAATTTGTTGATACTGTATTTTGAAGAAAAAGAATCGGTCAGGACCAAGTTTGCTCTATTTTTTAAAAGCATTTTTTGGACCTGCCAAACCAAACTT
>JBDRHU010000031.1:0-5103 GCA_043816565.1 Patescibacteria group bacterium | reverse complement strand
AATCATCTGGTTAAGATTCAAAAAGTCAATTCCGCCAAACAGGTGACCAACCAAAGAAAGCAGGAAAATGGCCGAAATCACTAAAACCAATCCAATTAGGGAATTGGTTAATTGGCTTTGGGCATCAGAGATCTTGTTACTGTCCCCGCCGGCATTCATCCAATTGTAGCCGGCCATAATAACCCGAATCAAAAACCAAATAGCAGCAATGATGGTGAAAATCCCGATCAACATTGACATGGTGGCAACAAAAACATTGCCCCCGTCACTTGGATTCTTGTTCAAACCCAAAGGCCCCAACCCCTCTAAAGTCCCAAGTGGAGTTTCAGCAGCAAAAATGGGCCTGACTAACTTACTAATTAGGTCCATAAATTACCGGGGATAGAATTGCATCCCAACGACCAAATAACAGCTTGCCAAAGATAGCAGCCAAAGCGAAAGAGCCAGTCGCAAAGGCCAAGCCAATAATGCTCCAAAAAATCTTCATCCAAGCTTGACCAACCTTTTGGGAGTCGCCTCCGGCAGCTAAAAAAGCATAACCAGCTAAAATGAAATTAACCAACGCAAATAGACCGGCCCCTACGACTGCCAACTTTAAAATGTTACTAGCAAAGCTAACCAGCCCACCGTCTTTAACACTACCATACTTGTCTATCCCTGGCGGTGGCTTGATCTCTCCCCAAAAACCGGCAGCAAAAACGGGTTTAAACATTTGGATTTAGAATATTAATTCCAGTAACAATTTCTACAACCTGAACAATAAAATAACTGACAAAGATAATCAAAAAACCAGCAATAGCGCCAACCAGAGCTTTCTGACCTTTCTGAATTTGGCCGCCATCCTTGCTACCTGCCCCCATGATAATGCTATAACCACCGAAAATCAACATTACCAGAACAATTAATCCCACCAGGCCATAAACATTAAAAAGAATTACCGACAAAAGACTGCCTGGAGTCGGAAAAACTTGGTCAATTCCTCGGTCTCCCAAGGCAAACTGACTGCCAATATCAACTCCGGCGGCAAACACCTTACCAATCACAAGATTATTCTATCATAGTTTAAAGTGTGGGTGCTGTCTCACGTATGCTTTCCAGTCTTCATTTATTTTCTTCGCAGTTTTTTTCAATATCTCCTCAAATACTCGGATATTTTCATTTAATTTTTTATCTTCAGAAGCGTAGAGATATATTTTCTTGAAAACAGGCAGGCCATATGTATCTATTATAAATCCAACGATTGATCCTAATTGGGCACCATTAGTTAAGTTTTTACAATACCCATTGTACATCAGAACATTAAAAACATCGGGAGCCTTATTTTGACTAATATCACTGATTATTGATTGATTAATCGTCATGCCTTTTGGTGGCGGAACCTGCTCAAAACGATAGAAGTATTCATAGTACAAAATCGACTGGGTATACATGGCCAAACCTTCATATAGTCCAGGAAGCGAATTTATTAATTTCCCCTCCAGCTCGACTTGTTTCCCTCCCCACAGCATACAATAAATGTGTGTTTCTTCATGGCAAGTGGCAATATTTTTTATCCATCTTTTGTTATAAACGTAACCAACCGACTTAGTTTTATAATTTGAAGATCCCGGACTAGATCCGCCCATATATTTTTTCTTCAAAGTCATTGATGGATATAGATAAACATTAAGCCGAAACGCCTTATCTACCCGAAGAAACCGACAAACCTTATCAATGCATTGAGCCTCCTTTTTAATTATTTCCTCAATATTTTCCTCAGCAATGGTATTTTTTTGATAATAAATTGTGAAAGTGTCTATTGCGATTTCCTGCCAATTCATACAATAAGTATACCAATCAAGTCCAATATTTCACCTACCCTTGTGTCGGTCTGTGAAAAAACCAGACCTTGAAGGTCAAATACTACCTGAACCTTGGTATTTTCTTCCTCGCCACCGTCCAGGGACTTCGCCGGTTGGCGAACACCCTGGAGGAGGCTTATCGCGGGATGACAGATAGGAGGATGACGAAAGCACGAAACTTGTGTATACAAACAAACTTTACCAAGAGCTACCTTAAATTCAAGCTATTTCTCCAATCCCTTAGTAGCTCATCCTCGTTTTTCGCATAGATACTTTCGACGATCTTGACATTGGTCAGCGAAGAATATATCTCTTTAGTTTCCACATACGCTTTTTTAAACATTCTTAATCCATAATTTGTTAGTAAGAATTTTACTAATGAAGCGGTAAAAGGAACGACAACCTTATTTTCAAAAGAGTTAAATCCATCAAAGTTTATACACTCTCTTAATGCTGGGATTTTATTATTGTTTTCTTTGCACCACTCGTCTGAAAACTTCCTCTCGCCCCCCTCGAGCAACTTTCTATTGAATATAATTTCGTCTACTGCTATAGCAAGCCCTTCCTGTAAAAATGAGGTTGATAGCATCTCAACATTTCGTTTAATTTCTTTTTCGTCAGCAGTATCTAGTGTTGCTGGAAATATGTAAGGTTTCTCCCAGGTGTGGGCAACCAGATGAGTTATCTCGTGAGGAAAATGTGGATCGTCATTTGGTTCCCAATACCTATAAATTGTCATTTCTGCGAACCTGGCACTTGCACGACTAATACTGCGAAAGGGGTCTGAATCTTGTTTCCTCTCCCTTGAACTAAACACCTCAAACTTAATATCTTTGACAACTTCAAGGGGGGCTTCGAGGTAATCAGCGATTTTTTCCAAGTCTTTTTCTTGAGCTATTTTGAACAAGTCTCTGCTTGTTTTTGAAAAGGAGCCGGTAAAGTTGAAGAACATAAAAACAAGTTTAGCAGTTTTCGCACAAATTCTTTTATAGCTGGTGTATAAACCACATCACCCGTCGGGTGAAATACAGAATTGTTCTCCTCGGATGGTATCAAAAAGATCCGCCGGCTGGCGGAGACAATTTGATTCCTCCGAGGTGAACCATGTGTAATTACTTTTCTCTCTCGCCACCGTCCAGGGACTCCGCCGTTGGCGAACACCCTGGAGGAGGCTTATCGCGGGATGACAAGGGGGGTTGGTTTGAATACAGAGTGACGAAAGCACGAAACTTGTGTATTATTATAAATGTATGGACCTGAAAAAATCTGACCCAAAACCAGCTGACGATGATCTGAAACTAGATCAACCAGTGACTGATGATCAAAACAAACCGGATGACAACCAAGGAGACTTTGATATCCCTTTTGCCAGCCCAGTGGCTAGCCCAGACCCAATAGATAAAACCGAACCCAAACAGACCGATACCCAACCCGTCACCCCTCCTCAACCGGAGCCAGCCGACGACACCGGCCCCTCACTTCCCGACGAAAGTCTTCCTCGGGAAAATAGTCTTCCTGTCGCAGATGATAATGTCCCGCCCCTAACTGACAACGACCTACCTCCCGAGCCAGAAACACCACCACTTCCCGAACCGGAAGAAAAAACAACCGGCGAAGCCGACGAGGACCAGACCGAAGATGAATTTAACTTCAACCCAGTACCGGAAAAACCGGTTGATAAAAGTGATGACTTTTGGTCATCCCAACCAAGTCAACCAGTGGTGGACAAGCCAGACCAAACAGTGGCAAGCGAACCCACCCAAGCATTAACTGTTGAACCTAATATCACCACCGAGGAAAAACCAATTGGAACCCCGGAAATCAAAACCGGTCCAATTTGGTCCAGCTCGGAAACCAAAACTGATTCGTTTCCCCTCGCCAAAACTGAAATCTCAATTGGGTCAGTTGACAAACCTCAAGAAACAGACAAAGAAGAGTTGGAAAAGTTGGAGGCTGATTTGAGGTCAACCCCAGAAACAGAAAATGAAATCCCTTCCGGAGAAACTGAGATATTTCCTAAACCAAAACCAGATTTATCACCAACAGTAGAAGCCGATCCTGTTTTGCCGACAGATGTTCCGGAAATACCGACCACTGAAGTTCCCGTTAAACCAAAAAACTCTAAAAAGCTAATTGTCATTTTTGCTGTTGTCATTGGTCTATTTTTAATATTCTCCTTTTTGATTTTAAGCGCTCTTTTAAAGAGCCGGAAATCGTCCGGTTCCCAAACCGACTCGCTCACCTACTGGGGTCTCTGGGAAGAAGAAAATGTCATGCAAGGAATTATCAGCGATTGGGAAAGTCAAAATCCCGATGTCAAAATTAACTATGTTAAGCAAGACAAACAAGACTATCGGGCTAGACTCCAGTCAGCTTTTGCCCGCGGGGACGGACCCGACATCTTCCGGTTTCACCAAAGTTGGTTGCCGATGTTAACCAACGAGCTAGCCTCGGTTCCTAATAGTGTTGTTACCAGTCTTGAGTTGGACAAAAGTTATTTCCCAGTTGTCAGTCAAAAGCTGAAAGTTGGCGATCAGTTTTACGGGGTTCCGATGATGATGGACACCCTGGCCATGTTTTACAACAAAGATATTCTGTCGGCCGCCAATAAAACCACCCCAAAAACCTGGTGGGGATTAAGACAGACCGCCAAAGAAATCACCGTCAAAGACGAGTCAGGAAAAATCGGCACCGCCGGTGTTGCCCTGGGAACAACCAACAACGTTGACCACTGGAGCGATATTCTCGGCCTGATGATTCTCCAAAACGGTGGCAACCCAGCCACTCCCAACAATCAATTAATGGAAGACACCTTGACTTTTTATACTATATTTAGTCTCAACGACCAGGTCTGGGACGAAACCCTACCCAGCTCAACTTTGGCTTTTGCCACTAACAAACTGGCTTTCTACTTTGCTCCTTCTTGGCGGATTTTTAACCTGATGGAAGCCAATCCTAATCTTAACTTTGGTGTTAGTAGTGTCCCTCAGTTACCTAAACTTCAAGAAACCGATTGGGAAAGTGCCGAAAGTGGTCAGGCCGAATTAACCAATATCAACTGGTCAACTTTCTGGGTAGAGGGCGTTTCTCTAAAAAGCAAAAAACAAAAACAGGCCTGGGAATTCCTGAACTTCTTAGCGTCGGCTGAAAATCTCCAAAAACTTTACACTGCCCAAAGCCAGATTAGAGCCTTCGGAGAACTTTACCCGAGAATGGATCTAGCCCAAAGTCTGGAATCAGACTCCCTTTTGAAACCATTTGT
>JBDRHU010000030.1:0-12156 GCA_043816565.1 Patescibacteria group bacterium | reverse complement strand
TCTGTTGTCAGAAAGAAACTATGCTTCGGCATCAGCCAGCTTAACTAATCTTCAAAATGAAATTAAAACTGAGAAAGATAAAATCATCAGTTCCTTTAAGGTCCCAGAAAACCTGCCTGAAAAAAACGAAGCTCCCGATACTGGCTACAGCAAACAAAAGGTAACAGTCGACGGAAATACCTTTGTTGTTGCCATTATTGCTGCTGATTTAGCCAACACCAAGGTAATTGTCGACACCGCTTCAGATTCAACTTGCACCAACGACTGTCCGGTTTTGTCCTTGGCTGACTATGTTGCCAAAAACAATGCCTTTGCCGGAGTAAACGGCTCCTACTTTTGCCCAGCTAGCTACCCTTCCTGTGTCGGCAAAATCAATAGCTTTGACACTCTGTTGATGAACAGAAATAAAACCTACTTTAACTCAGACAATAATGTTTACAGCACCAACCCAGCAGTTATTTTTGGTGGCAGTTATATTAGGTTTGTTTCCTCAGCCTCGGAATGGGGCAGAGACACTGGGATTGACAGTATGATTTCTAACTACCCACTGCTAGTTTTCAACTCAAATGTTAGTTTCGGGGGAGATGATGATCCTAAAAAAGGAAGCAAGGGATCTAGAAGTTTTATTGCCAACCAAGGAAGTAAGGTTTTTATTGGAGTTGTTTACAACGCTACTGTCGCCGAATCAGCCAGAGTTCTAAAAACCATGGGCATGGAAAACGCCCTCAACCTAGACAACGGTGGCTCAACCGCCCTTTGGTCTGGAGGTTATAAAGTCGGACCCGGCAGAGATCTACCTAATGTTATTCTCTTTGTTAAAAAGTAAATCTTTTCTTTTGTGCTGTCTGCTATCATCAAATAAATGAAACCTAAAATTGTTTTAATCTCTTTACTCGGTTCCCTGGTTTTAAACCTAATTTTAACTCATTTCCCCTCCCAAAAAAGATAATCAAGAAAATACAAAAAGTGCTCAAGTAGAAAGAATTGTTGATGGCGACACTTTTGTTAGCAAGGATAATGAATATGTCCGCTTGGCCGGTATCGATGCCCTGGAAGACCCAAAAGGTTGCCTGGGCCAAGAAGCCAAAGAGAGATTAGAAGAGTTAATCGGCAACAAAAAAATAGAACTAGAACTACTCGGTAAAGACAAATTTGGCCGAACCCTAGCTTTTATCTTTCTGGGCAATGTCCTGATTGACAAAGTCCTGCTCTCCGAAGGCTACGGAGAGGTAGACAATTCATCAAACCACCAAGAAGAATTGATCGTGGCCGAGGCCGAAGCCAAAAAAGCCGGTTTCACTAAGTCAAAAGACTGTCCATAAACAGTAGGTACAACATCAAAGAAGAAAGCCGTCGTATGTCTCCCAGAAATCATCTAGAAACTTTTCGTTGCTTGTAGTTAGAACGCGCTCTTTCAGTTCGTAATGAGCATTTGCGGAACCATCTGACAATTGCCTAATACTACAAACAAAGTTCTCAAAAATCATCCTCTCTTCGTACCTGTCGCCATCCCAAAACCATTTTGCCTTACTAACCAGCTCCATTAACAACGGCGTTGGCACCCAATAGTTTTCCGGATTCCACCCCTTGCCCGTGAACCTGCCCGTCCAGGCAGTAATTGTTTTTTTCTTGTCCAAAACCGCCCTGTCCAACCTACCATTACCGTCATAGACAACCAAAACCAATTTACCATCAAGTTCCTTTTCGGTAACAATGATCGGAGAATCTTCCTTAGTAATTGCTTTGGGCTGTTTTTTCGACATTTGCTCTGCTTCTTTTTTGATTAAGGGATCTCGATAACTTTTTTTAACTTCTGCAACGCTGGTATATTTTCTCACTCCAACTGGATTGAAGCACGGCCACTTAATCCCAAAGTACAAGTCATTAACATTCAGTTTTTCTTTTTTCCAGGCAATATTCTCGCCAGTAATGAAATCCAAAAGCCCAATTTCCAACTTGAATCCCATCGCCATCCCCCAAAAACTATTCCAAAAATCACGAACCGGATAGAGTGCTGCCGAACCGTCAAACCAGGAGGCAATGTCGGTATCAATTCCAGACCAAGCCTTGGCTGGAACAGAGGGGAGGTATTTTCTTAACTCTCTTTTTAGAAAATCAGTTGCTATTTGACGTCGAATTGGCTCGTAAATATGTTCCGGGTAACAATGATCCATCAAAACAAGGAAAACATCTGTCTCCCGAAAAGTCAAATCGGGCAAATTCAAAAACTAGTTTTCTGTTGTAGTTGCCAAAGCTGGTAGAAAAGGCCCTGTTTTTTAATTAACTTGTTAAAGGAACCCTTCTCGGCCACCTTGCCATCATCAAAAACAAAAATTTGGTCTGTCAATCTCAAAGTTGACAACCGATGGGCAATCCAAATGATTGTTTTATTTTTCAGATGTTTTTCAATATTACCCAGAATCATTTCTTCGGTTTTCGAATCCAACGAGGAAGTACTCTCGTCGAAAATAATAATTGGTGAATTCTTGTAGATCGCTCTAGCAATTCCCAATCTCTGTCTTTCTCCACCTGAAAGTCGAACTCCTTTTTCTCCCAAAAGAGCCCGGTGGTTATTTTTAATCTTTTGCAAAATCGGTCCACATTCAGCGATTTCCAACGCTCGCTGGTATCGCCTCAAATTAACCCTGGACTCCTCTGAAGCAATCGTAATGTTTTCTCTGAAAGTTAAGTTAAAAACCTCGCTCTCCTGGGGAACAATGGAAATGTTCCTCCTTATCTGATCAGTCTTAATCTGGTTAAGATTGACTTGGTTGATTGTTATCCTGCCCGTATCGGGAAGGTAGAGCCTCAAAAGCAACTTAACTAAAGTTGACTTGCCGGAACCCGACTGACCAACAAAACCAACCCGACTACCACTGTCAATCAATAAGTTTAGGTTTTTAATTACTCCTCGATGTCCTTTCTTGTATTTGAAATTAAGTTGGTCAAAGCTAATCTTTTTTACCGGTTCCGGAAACACCTGGTCTCCAATATCAGTTTCTTTTTTCCCGGAAGCAATCAATTGAATTAATCTCCAAAAGCCCAGCTTCATTTCAATCACCATATCAATCCAGTTGGCCGTTCCCGACAAACCACTCTGTAAACGCCCAACATAGCCGGTGTAAATGAAAAATTGGCCTACAGAAATTTTGCCAGCAATAATATCGAGAACTACCAGGACGATAATCAATATCTGAAAAAACTGAGAAATGCTTTGAATAACAATCCATTTGTTGATTCCCAGCCTAGAAGTAACAATGGTTTTCTCGCTGAAATCCGACTCTTTTTTAAACAAGGCCTTATTAACTTGTTGCCCGATTCCAAGTCTCTTGATTAAACCAATATTAGAAAAATAGTCAAAATTTTTACTAAGAACTTTTTCGCGCTGCTTGTTAAGCAAATGTCTCTTTTGGTTCAGTCCTTTATTCACTAGTTGGTTAAAACCAAGATAGAAGACAGCATTTAGTATTGCCAGCAAAAAATACCTGAGATCAAGACCAAGAAAAATTATCAAAACAACGACAACGTCTACAAAAATATCCAGTCCACCACCACCGCTACTTAAAAACCTAACTAGCCCTCTAAGGGAATCGGCCCCGTTTAAGACAATGGTAATTTTCTTTCCTGACGACTGTTCCTCGTGCCAACTGAGGTCAAAATCTAATAACCGAGCAATTGATAATTGTCTGGCTCTTAGGCGAATCTTTTCAGCTAAAAGGCCCAGATAAAATTTGGACTTGAGACGCAAAAATGTCTGGCTTAGTCCATTTACCAAAAACAAAAACAGAGTCCCGGCCAATAAAAAAGAAGTTGTCGGAGTCGACAAGGTAACACCGTCAACAATTTTAGCAATTAAAATTGGTGGCAAAAGCTTTTGGGCAGAGCTAAATCCTCGGACGGTAAGCCAAAAGAAAAGCTTTTTGTGGTATCCCTGGGTATAGACCCAACAATCCCTCAAAAATAGTCGTAGGGGATAGTGCTCATCCTTCCTGTTCACTCAATTAGCCTAACACAAGCTCTGGGAAATAGAAAATTGAAAACCGGCCACAAAAAATAGTATAATTAATATTGACAAGCAGAGAACATCGCCTCTACCTTCTAATCATCAACAGTTCAAAAACCCTGTTCCTATTTATAAATCGGAATCTTCTTGTTAGTGATTGTTAATCCCAAGCTAAGTCTTCGGCTTTCTTTGTCCAATGATTCAATGTAGCAACGAACTTTAGCACCAACTGAAATTTTGGTTTCCGGAGGAATCTTGCTAATGTGAACTAGCCCTTCAATGCCAGGCTCTAATCTGACCAAAGCTCCAAAACTGGCCAAACGAACAACTTCGCCATCAACTTCCTTGTCGTTCGGATATCTTTTGTCAATGTCTGACCAGGGGTCTTTAGTTAAACGCTTAACTGAAAACTGGAGCCGGTCATCAATCTTGCTTAATAGCTGAACCTGAACGTTAGCACCAACCTTGTAAAGAGTGGCCAAGTTCTCGACCTTTTCCCAAGAAATTTCGGAAATGTGGACCAAACCCTCCAACGGCTTATCGCCAACTTCAACCTTGACAAACAAACCAAAGGGCTCAACCCTGGTGATTTCGGCTTCAAATTCTTTGCCGATTTTAAGTTTCTCCACTAATTCTTTTTCGGCTTTGACCTCGCCGGACTCACTCACCAATCTCTCGCTAAAAACCAAACGATTTTTGTCCCGATCAACCTCCAAAACTTTGACCTTGATGTTTTTACCAACCATTTCGGCCGGATCTTGATCATATTTTTTACCAATTTGAGACCCAGGGATGAAACCCAAAAGTCCAAATGGGGCCGAGACGACCAAACCACCATGGTTTTCTTCTTTGCCATAAACTTCTAAGTCAATCGAAGACTCCATTTTCTCCTCAAAAAAGCTCCAGCCGTGATCCCAAGCAGTTTGTCTCAAAGACAGTAGAATCTGACCTCTTTCACTTTCGGGAACTCGAACTTGAACGTCAATCTTGTCGCCAACGGAGAGTTGGTTAACAAAATCCCTAACTAGTTCCAATTCCTTCCCAAGAATTACCCCCTCGGTTTTAGCACCAATATCGATAAATAGGGTTTTGCTACGGATTTCAGAAACGGTTCCGCTAACAATGCTGCCCTTTTTTAAGCCACGAAGTTCATAGCCCGTTTGGGCCAAAAGATCCTCCATTGTTTGAGGATTGTGAATGGTCTTTTTTTTTGTCATATATTTTCATTTTCTCCCTTCTTTTAGTAGTGTTTCCAGGTTTGTTTTGAATATCTTAAACCTGAAAGTTAAGCTGTCAATCTAAGTAAAAAGTTTGATTTTGGCCGATAGATACAGGTCAGCTTAAACCATTGCTGGTCTTCCACCTCCTGCTCATCAACCCGGTAGTCTTCCGGGGGCCTCTCTCCCACCGAAGTGGGATACGATTCTTAATCTCGGGTCAGGCTTCCCGCTTTAGATGCTTTCAGCGGTTATCCCTTAAAAACATGGCTACCCTGCGATGCTTCTGACGAAACAACAGGCACACCAGAGGTTTCCTCAACCAGGTCCTCTCGTACTGTGGCCGAATTCCCTCAAGAATCGAACGGTGACGGCGGATAGGGTCCGAGCTGTCTCACGACGCTCTGAACCCAACTAACGCAGCGCTTTAACGGGCGAACAGACCGACCCTTGGCCCCTTCTTCGGGGCCAGGATGCGCCAAGTCGACATCGAGGTAGCGATCCAGGCCGTCAATATGGACTATCGGGCCTGACCACTCTGTTATCCCCGGGGTAGCTTTTATCCGTTAAGCTCCCTATCTTTCCACAAGTTAGGGAGGATCACTAAGACCTGCTTTCGCACCTTCCGCCAGTTGGCGGATTGCCTCCTTTCAAACCATAAATGACTTGAAATTTGGCAAGTTCGACCCGTCAGTCTCACAGTCAAGCTGGCTTTTGCCTTTACACGTTCAGTCCGATTTCTGTCCGGACTAAGCCAACCTTTGTGCGCCCGCGTTACTATTTAGCAGGCGACTGCCCCAGTCAAACTGACAACCAGACACTGTCCCTCTTCGTGTTTAACGAAGTCGGTTAGGTTCAGCTGTCTCAAAGAGTGGTATTACACTGGCGTCCGAAGACTCCCACCTATTCTAGACAGTTAAAACAACATCCCCAATATCAAGTTTCAGTAAAGCTCCACGGGGTCTTTTTGTCCTGCCGTCACTAACCGGCATATTGACCGGTATTTCAATTTCACCGAGTAAAGGATCGAGACAGTTGTTCGGTCGTTGGGCCATTCATACTGGTCGGAACTCACCCGACAATGGACTTCGCTACCTTTGGACGATTAGAGTTATCGCCGTCGTTCACCGGGGCTTCGGTTCAAAGCCTCCCCTGATAAATCAGGAGCACTTATCCCCTTAACCTTCCGGCACCGGACAGGCTTCAGCCCCTATACTTCCCATTACTGGTTTGCAGGGACCTGTGTTTTTGATAAACAGTCGCCGAACATCTTTCGCTGCGGCCCCGATAAATCGGGGCAGGGCATCTTCCTAAGTTACGCCCAGCTTTTTTGCTGAGTTCCTTGATCCTCTTTCTCTCGCACGCCTTGGTCTACTCGACCCACCCACCTGTTTTGGTTTGCGGTACGGGCGCCATTTTTCCTCCACGCGAAGCTTTTCTTGGCATCAGAAATCATTTTGATTGCTCGGACAAGCCGAACTGCTCGTGTGTCTGGCCTTAAAACGGATTGGCGGATTTGCCTACCAACCCTAGCTTGACACCTAATCGTGGCAATTTCACTACCACGACAAAACTATCCCAATGCGTCCCTCCAAACGTGTGATAACGGAAAAACGACGGGGCTGGAATATTAACCAGCTGTCCATCCACTACTCCGCCTCTAAAGCGGACTGATGTTAGGACCCGCCTAACCCAACGCTGACGAACATGGCGTTGGAAACCTCGGGTATACGGCGAACTAGATTCTCACTAGTTTAATGTTACTCATGCCAGCATTCTCACTTCCTGGCGCTCCACCTCGCCTTACAGCTCGGCTTCACCGCCCCAGGAACGCTCTCCTACTGCCCGTTAAAAACTGGCCTCCATCTTCGGTGGCTTACTTAGCCCCGTTACATTTTCGGCGCAATCCACCAGTCCGCCAAAGGCGGATCGATCAGTGAGCTGTTACGCTTTCTTTAAAGGATGGCTGCTTCTAAGCCAACCTCCTGACTGTCTTCGGTGAATCACTTCCTTTCCCACTGAGATAAACACTTAGGGACCTTAGATGGGAGTCTGGGTTGTTTCCCTCTCGTCTAATCAGCTTAGCCCGACTAGACTGACTGCCTGTACAATAATCAGGGTATTCGGAGTTTGGTTGAGGGCCGGAGACGAATCCCCAAACACTCATCCAGTAGCTCTACCCCCCCGACTTGACTACAGACGCTATACCTATATATATTTCGGAGAGAACCAGCTATCTCCAGGTTCGATGGGCATATTACTTCTAACCACAGGTCATCCAAAGAGATTGCAACCTCAAACGGTTCGGGCTTCCTGGTCAATTTCTCGACCCCTCACCCTGCCCATGGTTAGCTCACCTGGTTTCGGGTCTTCCGCTTGCAACTAATCGGGCCTTATTCAGACCACTCGCTTTCGCTACGCCTACCCAAATCAAGTTTGGTTAAGCTTGCTGCAAACGAAAACTCGCCGGCTCATTTTTCAATAGGCACGACATCATCCCAATAAATTGAGACTCTGTCTGCTTGTTAGCAAATGGTTTCAGGTTCTATTTCACTCCCCTCCCGGGGTTCTTTTCACCTTTCCCTTACGGTACTTGTTCACTATCGGTCAGTAAGAGTATTTAGCCTTGGAGGAGTGGTTCCCCCAGATTCCTACGGAATAAGTTTCCGTAGTACTTAGGTGCCTAACACTATTATAATCAGTTTTCGAATACCGGACTTTCACCGTCTATGGTCATCCATTCCAGAATGTTCTCCTAACCTTTCTAATAGTTGATGTCAGGTCCTGCAACCTCCGCCAGTTGGCGGATTTAGGCTTTTTCCGTTTCGCTCACCGCTACTAAGGAAATAACAATTGTTCTCTATTCCTCCGGGTACTTAGATGTTTCAGTTCCCCGAGTTCCCTCCCTAAAATAAATTTCAGGGTACTCCGCATTACTACGAAGTGGGTTGCCCCATTCGGACACCGCCGGATCATAGCTTGTTGACAGCTTCCCGACGAGTTTCGCCGCCTACCGCGTCCTTCTTCGGCTCTTACTACCAAGTCATCCACCTTTTGCCTTATTTTCAAACCTATTACTCGATTGACAACTTAACTATCAAGTTAAGTTTTTTACACTAAAAATTTGTGACGTTCATTATTAAAAAGACCAATTGTCAAAGTGCTAGTGGACCTGGGCGGAGTTGAACCGCCGACCTCCCGATTGCAAACCGGATGCTCTGGCCAACTGAGCTACAGGCCCCTTAAAAAACAAAAAACCGAGACTTCTGTCTCGGTCTCTTAAGCACAAACTCAGGCCCAGAATACTAGCTTGGCCCTCCTACAGTTAAAGTTGTCTTTGTTTGTCTCATTGATGCTTAAAAAACCAAAACAGAAGCTGATTACTTCTGTCTTTCAAGGTTGAAGATATTATATCCTGAATCTGGACAAAGTCAAGCAGAGCGAGAAGGAGAAAAATAGGCACGCGTTTTTTCTGTTGCCTCAAGAAACTCAATCCGTTTATTTGTAAGCACTTGAATGGGATGATATAAACACTTTCTCCCAGGACAAAGGTGTTCTCGCTTAAAAGGATTTTGATATGCCGGACCGCAAACTATCTCCCCGTTCACTTCAACCGCAAACTCACACTTGCCCATTAACTTTAAAATACCTGTTTTTTGGGAAAAATCAATCGGTAGTCACACACCCTAGTTGTCATTGACCAAATTAATCTTTAAAAGTATACTGATCTCAATGACAATCCATTTTACCGATCAGAATTTCCAATCAGAAGTACTTGATTCCCAAGGTCTAGTCGTGGTTGATTTCTGGGCTTCTTGGTGTGGACCCTGCCAGATGATGGGGCCGATAATCGAACAACTGGCTGAGAGTTACAAAGACAATTCTCAAGTTAAAGTCGGTAAACTATCGGTTGAAGAAAACCAGCAAACTGCCTCTAAATATCAAGTAATGAGTATTCCAACTATTATCTTCTTCAAAAACGGTCAAGCAGTCGAACAACTAGTTGGCGTTCAATCTCTCGAGGCTCTTAAAAGCAAAATTGATTCTTTGCTTTAATCGTTCTTTTTTCTTGCTAGAGCTTCCTGTTCTTTAAGATAAAGGGGGGTTGTTACCGGAATCGTTGACAAACTTCCATCCCTAACATTTTGAATCCCACCATTCCCTATCAAAAAAAGTTTTATTCCCCGGTCTTGGCAAACGCCTTCCAATACGGTTTCTATTAGTCCGCCTGGATCAACTTGCAACAAAATGTCATCGTCAAACCTGTCCACTACAACCGGTGTGTTATAACCACCCATAGACAAAGCTTCATCAAGTCTTTCTGGATTCATGGTAGCCATATCGATAACAGTTACCTGCTTACCAACTGTTTCCAGTAATTCTAAAATTGCCTGTCGTTCTAGTGAGGAAACAAAAACAGAAATACCTTTTTCTCGCATTCCCAAAATATAATCTCTATATTTCAAAAGAAAGTCGCTCAGTTCCGTTCGCACCCCTTCGTCTGCTCCTCCAACAATCTTTTCAACCAAATCGGAATATTTCTTCCCCCCGGCCTCCTTTGGAACATGAGGATAATCGTCGTGATTAGTGGCCGGTTTCACACTACTCAAGTCGTCCCATTTTCCAAAAAGTGCCTCAAAAAAATTGAACATTCCTGATTTTAACACCAAAATCAACTTTACAGATCAGTACTAGACTGTAATTGCCAGAAGTGAGCATAAAGCCCATCTTTTTTAGCCAACAACTGACGATGAGAACCAACCTCTTTAATCTCTCCGTTTTCCATGACCACAATCTTTTCGGCCTTGGCCACCGTTGATAATCGATGAGCGATAATCAAAGTAGTTTTGTTTTTAACCGCTTTCCAAAAAGCTTCCTGAATCTTTTTTTCTGAATCTGAATCCAATTGGGAAGTGGCCTCATCAAAAATGACAATGTCAGGATCAGATAAAATCATTCTGGCGATTGCCAACCTCTGTTTCTGGCCACCAGAAAGCTTGACCCCTCGCTCGCCAACAATAGTTTTGTAGCCCTTGGGCAAAGAGTCAATAAACTCATCTAGGTTAGCCATTTTGGCCGCTGCCAACAATTCCCTCTGGCTAACCTTGCCTCGGCCATAACTAATGTTGTAGGCAATACTCTTGTTAAACAAAATTGGCTCCTGGGGAACTACTCCCATGAAAGACCTTAACTGATCTTTGTTAAACCTCTTGATGTCAATCCCATCCAGATAAATACCCCCCTTGGTCGGGTCATAAAAACGCATCAGTAGCTTAATCAAAGTCGTCTTACCAGTTCCCGAGTGGCCGACAAAAGCCACCGACTGCCCCGGGCGAATGGTCAAACTAATATCTTTTAAGGCCAAGTTTTTGGTCGACGGATAGGCAAAGCTTAATTTCCTAAACTCAATTTGACCCTCAACTGAGGTTTTTTTAACCGCTTTTTTGGGGTCTTTAACCTTGGTTTCCTGGTTCAAAATGCCGAGATACTTTTCAATATCGGCCTGACTTTTAGCCAGACTCCTTAATCCCCAAACCATCTCAAAAAAGCTGTAGTAAAAGGAGCTAACAAAGCCAACAATCATGACATAGTCGCCCGGAGTTAGCCTCAAAGCAAAAACCTGGTGCAAGCTCAAAAGCAAAACCAAAAACAAACTGGCATTACCCAGGCCCCCAACAACAATATCAATCAGTCGAAAAGAGTAGGAATAGAGCCAAAGCTTTTTCATCCATTCAACAAACTGTTTACCCAGGCGCTTGTATTCCCAATCTTCTTTGGCAAACAGTTTGACCGTCTCAAAGTTAATCAGGTTGTCGACAATGGTGCCGGAAATCCGATCTTCCTCTTTGTTGAAATCTCTTCTGGTTCTGATATTAATCCGAACCAGAAATCGGGTCAAAAACAAGTTTATCCCCAAAGACAACAACATCAGCCCCGCCACCAGCCAGTTGACCCTTACTAGAAAAAATAGCAAAACCAAAAACTGGACCAGAATCAAACTCAGGTTAATGTTAATCGAGTGATGAAGGTCGAAAAAAGCACTGTCGCCTCTTTTCATAATGCTAATTAATGACCCGGTACTTTTAGAAAGATGAAAAGCAAAATCCAAGTCTTGAATTTTCTTAAAAATCGCCATCCGGGCATCTCGAGCACCGGCAAAAACAATCCGATCACCAAAATAGTAAACCAGCATACTAGAGACCAAAGACGACAAGCGAACCAATAGATAAACTACCAAAATCCTAACTAGCAAAGATTGACTGCCACCATCAATTGACTCAACAAAGAGCTTGTAAAAATATGGCTGAACACCATCAAAGACCCCGAAACCAATCAGGGCCAATCCGAAGGCCAAAAATGACCAACGGTAGCGCAACAAAAACCGGTAGTATGTTTTGTAAATCTTAAACATTTTCCCACCAAAAACCCGCAAAGCCACCAACTCGGGTAAAACAACTATACCACAGCCGTCAAGGATGGCTAAAAGTTGGACGAATGTCAAACGTCATCCTGATCCGCCGACCGGCGGAGAAGGATCTAGTGTTAGTGTCAATATTACGGCAACGGTAAGCCTCCTCCAGGGTGTTCCCGCCGACTGGCGGAAAGTCCCTGGATGGTGGCGAGAAAAAGAGACAGGAAAAACACCTTGAAAATGCACCGGTGTTTTGTTCCATTGCATTAATTGTCAAGCTGAAGTTTAGCTTTTATTTTTTCAAGTGTTGGTTTTGCATAGGTACACCACTCATGAAATTCAGTTAACTTCTGGCAGGGATAATTCTTGCAATGTGCACAATTTTCTAGATTTTTACTATTCCCACATTTTCTAATTTTACATTCGTGCCAGTATGTAAAATGGTGCTTGTTCTGCACATGGCACCCATGACAATTAATTTCATCTGGCAAGACATTTCTTCCAAAGTGTTTTGACCAAGATTT
>JBDRHU010000029.1:0-3128 GCA_043816565.1 Patescibacteria group bacterium | reverse complement strand
TTGTCTTCAATCTCATTGATCTTGCCAAAGTTTTCCATCGGGAATTTGGAATCAATGGCAATAATGCCGGCCGAAGTTTTAATGGCGGCGTCAACTGTGGCCCCACTTTTAAAAGTGTATTGAAGGTTAAATGAATTTTTTGGCAAAGACTGACCGAGCAGTTCTTTTAAAACCTGCTCACCGATATTGCCTCTTAACTTAGGTGAGGACAGGAAGTTTTGTAACTGTTTGACCGATCGGCCAATTTCACTCATCTCGCCAATGTTTCTTTTAACCTCGGCGATTACCTGGGCAGTGTTGTCCAGTCTGGAATTGATCGCCTGGGTGTTTTGGTGAAGACTTTGGTCAATGTTGGCTTGACTGCTTTTGAGCCACTCGAGCATTACTTTATCGGAATTGCTCTCTTTGGTGATTTTTTGAATTTGGCTTTTTAACCAAAGCAGTCCGACAACGAAAGTTAGCAAAACAATACCGACTAATAGGACCAATCCAATATCCATTGCTGACATTTTACTATCTTTTTAGGTATATTGTTAGTGAGGATGAAAAAGAAACCGATTAATAAAGCTCGAAGGAGAAAACTAAAAAGGGTTTTAGGAATCTTGTTTTCTTTGATGGTTTTGGTTTTTGGTTGGACAGGATTGGGATTGATCATTTATCACCTGCCACCAAGCAATTATTGGTTGGTAAGCGGGGTGTTGGCATTGATGGGGGGACTGGTTTTTTTAACTAGCTTTGTTTTTAGTTCCAGGGCTAAACTATCTTTCTGGCTGGCCTTTTTTTTAACGGCTTTATTGGGCCTGCAACTTTTCCGCCAGCTTCATTGGCTGAACCTGGTTTTATTGACCGCCTTTTGTTTTTTGGTAGGCACCGGTTTCCGACTTGACAGGCCTTAGCAGTCATGTTATTCTTCTGCTAATGATCCAGTTAAGCAACCGCCAAATCCAAATTTTGAAAAACATTTGCGAGGAGTTTATTGCCACCGCTAAGCCGGTCGGCAGTTTGGTTTTGGATCAGAAATATCACTTGGGAGTGTCATCGGCGACGATTCGAAATGAGATGTCCCAGTTAACCCAATTGGGGTACTTAAGAAAGTCACATAGTTCGGCCGGTCGTTGTCCGACCTCAACGGGCTTGAAGTTCTATGTTAAAAACTTAATGACCCCTAGAAAGTTATCAGTGGCCGAAGAAGTCGGTGTTAGAGAAAAGGTTTGGGATCACCGAGACAATTTTGAAAAGATGACTGAAGAGGCCACCAAAGAATTGTCACGGCGGACAAAAAGCCTGGCGGTTTTGGCCACCGACAAAGGTATTTTTTACTCTAGCGGCTTGGCTAATTTGCTTGAATATGATGAGTTTTTTGATATTGATGTTACTCGAGCAATGTTGACTCTGGTTGACCATGTTGATTTTTGGCTTGGGGTGATGGAAAAGGCCTTTGATATTAGCGACCAGGAGCCATTCCACCTGTTGGTTGGTGAGGAGTTAGAAAAAGAGTTTTTACGTCCTTGTGGCTTTATCTATCAGTCATATCAGGCCGGACCAAACCGAGGAATTGTCGGGGTGGTTGGCCCAGCTCGGTTAAAATACACCGAGATTGTTCCTTTAGTTGATTATATGGCCAATCTGATTTCTGAGTTTGGCAAAATCTAAAAATGACCAAAAAAAAGAAAATTGAAAACAAAAACGAGATTGATCTGGCCCAGAGAATGATTGAGTTAGAAGACAAGTTGGCTAGGGCCTTAGCCGACTATCACAACCTATTAAAGAGGGTTGAACAAAGAAGTCAACAATGGCAAAATCAGACTGTTGCCCGGGTGGTTGACAAATTACTTGATGTTTACGAAGATTTGTCCAGAGCCGAAAATCATCTTAAGGATCGCGGTTTGACGATGGCTGCCAACCAGTTTTGGGCAGCTTTAAAAAGCGAAGGGGTCGAAAAAATTGATTGTCAGGGAACCGACTTTGACCCCCAGACAATGGATTGCATCCAGGTAGTTCCTGGTAGTAAAAATAAGGTTGTTGAAGTCGTCACTAATGGCTATCGCTTGACTGATTCAGTTATTAGGCCGGCCAAGGTTAAGGTTGGCCAAGGCAAAAATTAGCTTTTAATTTTAAGGATTAATTTTTTTAAAGGAGGAAAACAAAAATGGCAACAAAAGTAATCGGCATTGACTTGGGAACTACTAATTCATGTGTGGCAGTCATGGAAGGCGGTAAACCTCGAGTGATTCCTAGCGCTGAGGGCAGAAACTTAATCCCTTCAGTGGTGGAGATGGTAAAGGGTTTGGTCGGGGATTTGGCTAAAAGGCAAGCGGTATTGAACCCCAAAAATACAGTCTATTCAGTCAAGCGCCTGATGGGTCGAAAGGAAAACAGCCCTGAGGTTCAAAAAGCCAAGAAAATTGTTCCTTACAAGATTGTTGCTGGTAAAGATGGCATGGTTGCCGTTGAGGTCGACGGCAAGGTTTACACTCCTCAGGAGGTGGCTGCCAAGATTTTACAAAAAGCCAAGGTCGATGCCGAGGCCAACTTGGGTGAAAAGATTGATCGGGCAGTGATTACTGTTCCGGCTTATTTTGATGATTCCCAAAGGCAGGCTACCAAGCAAGCTGGCGAGATTGCCGGATTAAAGGTCGAAAGAATTTTGAACGAACCGACAGCGGCTGCTTTGGCCTACGGGTTAGATAAAAAACAGGGCGAAACGATTGCTGTTTATGATTTGGGAGGCGGGACCTTTGATATTTCCATTCTGGAGATTGGCGATGGCGTTTTTGAAGTCAAGGCCACCAATGGCGATACCTTCCTGGGTGGAGATGATTTTGATCAAAAAATCATTGAGTGGATCCAGTCCGAGTTTAAAAAGGAAAACGGCATTGACTTGGCTGATGATGCCCAGGCGATGCAAAGAATCAGAGAAGCAGCCGAAAAGGCTAAAATCGAACTGTCATCGACTCAAGAAAGTGAAATTAATCTGCCCTTTATAACCCAAAAGGATGGTCAACCGGTTCATATTCAACTCAAGCTAACTCGCTCCCAGTTAGAGCAGATGGTTGATGACTTGGTTCAGAAAACCTTGCCACCGCTGGAAAAGTGTCTAAAGGATTCCAAGTTAAAGAAAACCGATA
>JBDRHU010000028.1:0-2145 GCA_043816565.1 Patescibacteria group bacterium | reverse complement strand
TAAGTGTTATTGATCGTGAGTATAGCCTACAGGCAAAAGAGGAAGCGATAAAAAGACAATTCATTGGTTTATCACCAGAGCATTATGAACTCTTGATAGATGAGTGCAAGAAAGACAAAGCTGAGTTTGAATCGTGGGGCTTATCAAATGAAGCAGTTGAACAAATCCGTGATTATCGTCAGTGGATAAGAAATTCTGGTGACTATGACGAGGGGACGGGGTTAAAACTTGATGAGGCAGTAGCTATGGGTTATCTAACTCAAGATGACGCAGATGAAATAAGAAATGCGCATCGAGATAACAAACAAATTAGTGAAGACTGTGTCAGCATTGGCCCTCTTATTTCATCTGAGGTAGACAAGCGAGGCAGTAGAAGTCTGAGTTATTGGGCTATTAGATAGATACGGTTTTGCTAAATTACCGAGGCCCTGTTTTTTTGTGATCTCCGCAAATTTTCTCTCTGTCACCCCCAAGCAGAAACGGGGCGGGAATTCATTTTCCCCACACCCCTTTTCCTGACTTCGCCACACCCCTTTTGTGATTTAGGTTTAGCCTCAAAAACAAACGGTTTTTACTCCTGTTGGGGTACGTCCCACTCTTGACTTGTAAAATAGTGGGGTGTTCATAAGAAAGATTAAAAGTCGGAACGGAAACCATCAAATCCAGGTTGTTCAAAAAGTTGGTAGAGATAATCGGGTGGTAAAGCATTTGGGAACTGCCAGAAACGAATTAGAACTAAAACAATTGACCGGTCTGGCCAGGAACTTCATCGAGAAAGAAAGAATAAAATCCGGGAAACTGTCTCTTTTTGACAATCGATATCCCCAATCCGAAATGGCACAGATTTTTTCACAGTTTTGCATCCTTAAGGTTTGGGATTCGGCAACATTTGATTTTTTTGACCATTTTTACCGATTTTTGGGTTTTGACAGCCTTAAAAACGATTGTTTCCGTGACTTGGTAATTGCCAGGATAATTTCCCCGACAAGTAAGGCCAAAACAAGAGATTTTTTGGAAAGTAAACTGAACAAACGCTACTCCCTGTCTAGTTTGTATCGATGCATGGAGAAAAGTTACCGTCTGGGATACCAAAATGTTTTGGAAGACAAGGTGATGGCGTTCGCCCAATCCGGGTCAACAATATCCGTTTTGTTTTTTGATGTCACCACACTTTACTATGAATCTTTTGATGGGGATGACTTCAGAAAATGTGGTTTTTCCAAGGATAATAAGGCTAATCAGCCGCAACTGATTGTGACTCTAACTGTTACCGCCACTGGATTTCCCTTGCAATTGCGGGTTTTTCCGGGAAATAAGTTTGAGGGCCATTTAATGTTGCCGTGCATAAAAACGATGATCAAAGATCATCGCCTAAAAGATTTTGTGGTGGTGGCCGATAGTGCCATGGTAAGTAAGGCAAATATGGAAGAATTGGAAGAGAACAACCTCTCCTACATTGTGGGAGCCAGACTAGGAAATCTGCCTCGTTCTCTCTGGGAACAAGTAGTCTCTGTTCCCAAGATAGACGGAGCCTTGAAAAGATTTAGTTTTGGCAATGACCGGTTTTTGGTTGTTTCTTACAACCGTAAAAGAGCAAATAAAGATAGGTCGGATCGCGAGAAGCAAATTAAAAGAGCCGCCTTTGTTTTAAGGAACCCCGCCGTTGTTGGCAGACGGTACAAGTTTTTACAGAAAACAAATAAAGAAAAATGGGAACTTAACAGGACTGGTATCCAAAAAGCGGAAAGGGTGGAGGGGTTAAAAGGATATCTGACCAATGTGGCTGGCTTGACGGATAAAGAAATTGTGGAAAAATACGGCTCTCTTTGGCAAGTAGAGAAGAGTTTTAGGATAAGCAAGTCGGATCTTAAAGCCCGACCGATTTTCCATACCGTCAGAGAAAAGATCGAGGCCCATCTGGCGATTGTTTTTGCGGGGTTGGCCATTGTCAGGCTGGTGGAAAAAACCACCAACAAATCCATACAAAGAGCCTTGTGGTTACTGGATCAAATAAAGGAGGTGGTGATTGAAGACACTGTAAACAAAGAACAAATCTCCAAATACAGTGAGATCCAAAATCAAGAAACAAAGGATCTGTTAGAAATGGCTAAACTTGATTGGGGTACGTAATTGGCGAAGTCAGGA
>JBDRHU010000027.1:0-8893 GCA_043816565.1 Patescibacteria group bacterium | reverse complement strand
CCACTGTATCTAATTTCCGGTGGCAATCCCCTGTTTGTTTCGGTCGTTTTCAGATTGATAAACGCCCTGGGAATTATTTTGATTTTTTACCTAGCCAAAAACCTATTTGACTCAAAAGTGGCCTTTCTCTCGGCCTTGATTTTTGCCTTTTCCTTTGAACAAAACCAGTATGCGATCTATGTTTGCCACCCCCCACTGGTAATCATTTCTCACTTGATTTTATTCACCGGTGCCATGATTCTGCTTAAGCGAAAAAACAAATTCTGGGGATTGCCCTTGATCGCCATTGGCGCCTGTTCAGCCGTTCAGTTTGAGCTTCTGGGAATCAGCGCCCTAGTGACAGCGGCAGTAATTGTTTTTCTTCTGAAAGACCAGTTAAAAAAGGTTTCTGTTAAGTCTTGGATTTTGGCTGTTCTCTCCGGTCTGTTTTTCCTCAGTACCTACTTAATTGGTGAACTAAAATACGGTTTTCGATCAATTAAAAGTGTTTTGGCTTTGTTAAATTCTGGTTACCAAGTTGTTCCCGATGGGGAAAGCCGAACCGTTCTTTACCTCAAAAGACTGCTTTTGCTCTTTGCTGACAATTTGCTTCCCTTTCAAGGTGTTTTGTTAATCTTGTTGACAGTTTTAATAATCGGAGCCATTCTTTTTTGGTCAAAAAAAGAAAAATCGTTAAGACTGATCCTAATTTGGATTGCCAGCTGTTTGTTTTTGATTCCCCTGGGTGGCTACAATGCCTATTACGTCAACGCCGGCATTGCCAGTGGAGTGATTATCGCCGGCGCCTTTGTCATCAGTAAAATCATTGTTAAAAACAAAATCTTTGGTCTTTTGGTTTTAATGCTAATCCTAACAAGCAATCTGACTAGAACTATCAAACAAAAAGATCAAAGCCTAATCGTCGACCTCAAGCCTCAACCCTATATGAAATTGGCCGATGAAAAGAGACTAATCAACTACATCTATCAATATGCCGATGGCCGAAACTTCACCATCAGACTAATCAATATTCCCTATCGGATCCAAACCGTCTGGAGCTATCTTTTTAACCAGTATGGCCAAAAAGTTTGGGGCTATTTGCCCCTTCTGGAAACTGGCTTGGTTGACGGCTTCCCTGGCTATCTACCTCAACCCCAATCGGGAACCACCTGTTTGCGATTTCTAATCCAAGAACCGACCAGGGGAATCTCTGATGGATTAAGAATCCAGACCGAAAAAGAAGAAGACCTATTCTCCAAGGTAATTGAGCAAAAAGAGTTTGGCGACTTTCGTCTCCAAGTTCGCCAAGCCCGGGACCAAAACTGTCACAACTAACTCTGGTATAATTGCAAATCTATCTTTTACTAGGTAGATTAAAGAAAGATAAATGACACTGCTTAACAAGGCCAAAACAATCCAAGTTGATATTGACGGCCATCAGTTTACCCTCAAATCAAGCGGCTCGGGAATCCCAATCGTTCTACTCCACACCTGGCACCCGTATGCCAAACTCCTAGCCAAATCCTTGCCTCGCGGCTATCAGATTGTTACTTTGGATACTCCCGGCTACTACTCAGAAAAACAAGACAAACCAATTACCGACGTCAAGCTCCTCTTTGAGCTCCTTGACAAGCTCTTTGATGAGCTTAAGTTCAACAATGTCATTCTAATGGGTCAGTGTGCCGGCAGTGTCCTGGCTCTTGGCTTTGCCAACCGCTACCCTGACAGAATTGAAAAGCTGATTTTAATCACTCCCCCAATTGCCTACTACGAAACTAAGGCCAACTTGGTTTTCAAAAACCTAATTGGGATGCTGGACAAAGCCAAACCGGTTGGTTTCATCGCTGGAATTTTCATGAGATGGACCGCCTTGCGCAAGGCCTCCAGTCTGCTCGGCGAATACAAGGGTCTGATTAACTACTTTGCCCAAGAGTCTGAAATTGTTAGAAAAAACAGCTTTGACAAGAGGGTTTTCTTTGGAGTCCTGAAAACCGCTTTTGAACTCGACTTTAAGGGCATGATTGAAAGCAACCCGGCCCCAACCCTACACGTTTTGGGCGGCAAAGACCCAACCTGCAATGTCGAAAAACTAGAAAAACTAATCAGCCAGCAACCCAATTCCATTTCCAAAGTAATTCCCAACTGCAAACACTCTTTGGTCAGCAAAAGAACCAAGCGGCTTCACAAGTTAGTTCTCAATTTTTTAATCCCCAAGGTCTAATCTGCCAAGTTCAAGCGCCTTCAGCCACAAAGACAGGCGAGCCAGAGCCAAAGCCCAGTCAGAAAAACCCAGTTGACCGTCCCCAGTTAGGTCAATTCCCAGCATTGGTTTCATCTTTGCCTGGTTGTTCCCCTCCTTGGCAATGAAAAACTCTTGACGGGGCAGATAGTAACGTCTAACCAACACCAGACGATACTCCTGCCCGGGCAAAAGGTTGTTAATCTGATCAACCCGACCCCAGTTATCAGTCAAACCAATATCATCTTTTTCAAACACCACCTCTTGGCGGTCATTGTAAATGACAATCTTGTAACCAGGAGCCTTTTTAATCTCGGGCCAGGCTCTGACTTTAAAATCCAAACTAATCGGCGGAATAATCTCTGGATCCCAAACCTGACTGTTGGAAACCACTTGGCCGTTCAAGCCAACTCCAAAAGCCAGTTCCTTTTTCCCCAACTGATCGCCAACTTTCAGGTGAAGATAGACCGTCTCTTGCCGACCAGGCTTGAGGTCAACAAAATCGGAAAAAAAGTATTCCAAGTCAGAACTGTCGCCAATCAAACTCATTTGATAGCCGTCTTCCGGTTTCCAAATCGCCTGACCAACATTGCTAAGCACAATTGGAATCTTGTAGCTAGAGTTTTTAATCAATTTCGCCGGAACCGGCTCGACTAGTGACATTTTCTGTTCCTGTTTGGGCTGTCCGGCAACCTTCTTTAAACCCTGAACCGAATAGTATTGAGGATAGAAATCCCGCTGGCTTCCCATCCGACGCCAAGAAAAGTGATCAAATGGTTCACCTTGATAATTAAAAAGAAACGGCGTAATTGCCAATACTCTCGGATCAACAACAATATTGGCAAAATAAATCTCAAAGTTCTTGGCAACCGTCTGGGCATTATAAAAACCTCCACCCCGATTAATCCCCTCGCTATGGGGCCAACCGGTTTCGGTGATGAAAACCGGTAAATCTTTTTCCAGTCCTAACTGTTTTAGACTATCCAATTCCCACTGATAGGTTCTAACTGAATTCCGGCCTCGACCATTGGGGGACCCAATATAGCCATGGTTAGGATACGAATGGGAGGCCAAACCATCAACCTGTCGATACAAAGGCAACAACTCTTTCAAAAAAGCCAACTCGTCACCATAGTTTGGCATCTGACCAGGGGCAGCCGCGTCTAATCCAGCCAGCATGACAAAAAAGTCGGGGCTAGCCTCCCTTAGTTGACCAACAAAGGCTTCCGAGACTTGACGGTAGTTAGCAATATCAACTTCCCCACCCCACTCACTAGCATGGTTGGGTTCATTAAACAAAATCACGTATCTATTTTTAACTACCCAGTTAAGAGAATTCAGAAACTCGGCCCAGCCCGAGGCATCCTCCGGACTAGGTCGATGCCAGTAACCACCTTCGGCGAAAGTTGCCAGACGAACAATCGGAACCAAGTGCAACTCTCGCATTTGATCAAAAACCGCTTGCCATTTGTTTGGGTCCCGATCATTTTCTTGAATCACCAGAGTCAGATAGCCCCAGTCCCCTCCCGAGGAATTGACTAGTTTGGCGGCATCAAGCAAATCCTCCTCCGAAGCCACCGCTAAATGAATCCCAAATTTATTATTCTCCTCGGCTTCAGCCCAAGACCAAGAAGCAAAGAAAAAACAACTAACAACCAGTAGGCAAACTATCAGTCTTTTCATCCACTAGGAATTTTAACATTTGTCGTGATATCATTATCCTCATGTTCGGTAATCTTGAACACCTGATTCAAACTGTTGGCTACTTAGGTCTATTTGGAATTGTCTTTGCCGAGTCAGGACTATTGTTTGGCTTTTTCTTCCCCGGAGACAGTTTGCTTTTAACCGCCGGACTGCTGGCTTCCAAGGGATATCTAAATATCGTTTACCTGATTGTTGTTTGTTCAGTAGCGGCCATCGGTGGAGACAGTGCCGGTTACTGGACCGGAAAAAGTTTGGCCGAAGATTGTTTGAGAAAAAAGATTCTTTGCTGTTCAAGAAAAGACACCTGGAAAAAGCCGAAGAGTTTTATCAAGAGCATGGCGGCAAAGCGATTATCATCGCCAGGTTTATGCCAATTGTCAGAACCTTTGCCCCGATTGTGGCTGGTATTGCCCAAATGGATTACTCAAAGTTTCTTTCCTTTAACGTCTTTGGTGGTTTGTTTTGGGTTCTGACTACCCTACTAGGCGGTTACTTTCTAGGCGCCATCCCTGGGGCTGATAAATACTTCCACTACCTGATTATCGGCGTCATTGTCGTTTCCCTGCTACCCTCTGCCATCCACTTCTGGAAGGAATACAAAGCAGATATCTTCAAGAAAATAAAAAGCTTCAAAAAATAGACCACTGAAAGTTTGTTTAAGGCCTTATTAAATCAAGTTGTTCCCTAATCACTCCTGGTCTTCGTGTCTCTGGCACCACAGTCCAGGAATCAACAACAAATTTCAACTGTTCCTCTAGAAGCTCCCTGCCGATCACCAAAACAGACTCAATCGGACAAGCGTCCAAGCTGGATGTAAACCTTCGATACTGAGCGAATGTGAACATCAAAGAATCTTCGGGAAAAACCTCGCCTGATTTCGATACCCAATGATGGAAACACATGTTTGAATCAGTTTTGTCAATAATATAAGCAACTGCCGCTTCTGGCAGCACCCTTTCCCATCTCCCTCCCTCCTTAATAACCTGTCCAGCACGCTCTACTTCTTCAATCAATCTAAGATCATCGGCAGTTAGCAATCCATTTATTGTTTCGCGTTCGCGCTCTCTTTTTTTGCCAACAACCTCCCGATTCCTGGCTTGCTCCACGGCCGTAAGATCGTGTTCTAAAGACAATTCTCCCAGATCGTGCAACCAAAGAATTCTCTCTAGTAGGTCAAAGTCAAAACCTATAAGTCCAGGGTATCTGCCACTCAACCACCTAGCCGTTCCTATACACCTTAGTTCGTGCGAGAAAGTGTCATCAAATATTTCTCCTCGAGGATAGTCGTCCTGAATATATCTACCAACCGTTTTCAGCCTTTCAACAACTCGTCTTAAATCGCTGGGAGGAGAAATCCCTTCGATGGCGACACCCAAAAATGGTCTGACAACAGACTCTTTACCGGTCATCTGGTAATCAAATTCTTGATAATTTTAACCATCACCTCTTTTTCTTTTGGGTCGCTTTCGGCAACCAGCAATGTCAACGCCACCAAAGCATTGTCATTAATTTTTCGTTCGCCTGACTTTTTAAAAAGATAGCTAGATCTATCCAGAAAATAGACAAACAAAAACGCCGCCGACCGCTTGTTACCATCAGAGAATGGATGGTCCTTAATTATCAGATATAGCAAATGGGCCGCCTTGTCTTCAATCGTCGGATACAACTCCTTTTTGCCAAATGTTTGATACAGTCCTCTGATAATCCCCTCAAAACTTCCGCCTCGCTCCTGTCCGAACAAACTACCAGCTTCTTTTTTGACAATCAGCTCTCTTTTTACTTCAGCGATGATTTTTTGGCAACTTTTGTAATCCAAAACAAACTTTGTTTTTACCCCTCTGGTATCCCTCAACTTGCCGTTGTCATATTCTCCAAGCAAAGAAAGTGTTTTGGAATAATCGGCCAATAAGTTTGTAATTTCAAGTTCGCTTCTCATTACTCTAATTCAAGTTAAGCAAATCTAAGCTCCAATTTTCTACCAAGTGAATTGGCAATTCTCTGTAACAAATTAACCGAAGGGCTAACAGTCATATTCTCAATTCTGGAGATCACCGCTTGAGTAGTCCCCGCCCTCTTTGCCAACTGTCTCTGAGAAAGCTTGTTTCTCAACCGGGCCTCTATTAAGGCCTTGGTAACTTGATAGGCCGCCTCACTTTTGTCCCACTCTTTTTTAAACCCAGGATCTCTCAGTTGTTTTTTAAGATAGTTATCCAAACTTGTGTCTTTCATTTTGTACACCTACTCTATTTTAAATCAAAAACAGGTTTCAAAACAATACCTGAACGAAAAAATGATAAAATTTCTTTAGTGAAGCGATTTAAAACCAATCTACCGATTATTGTCAGTAGCTTAATTTTAATCCCCTCCTTAATAGCCAATTTATATTTCTACCAGCAAGCCAAAGACAGACAACATCTTTACACTGTCAAAGAAGTGATTGATGGCGATACCTTGGTTTTGGAAGACGATATTATTGTCAGACTGTTTAGAATCAATGCCCCCGAGCTGGACAGCTGTGGCGGTCCCCAAGCCAAAGACTATCTGGACAAGCTGGTTACCAACCAACAAGTCAGTATCCAAAATCAATATCGCGACCAATATGGCCGACTAATGGCCTTGGTTTTTTTAAAAGACAAACAACTAGTCAACGGATTAATCCTCAAAGCTGGCTGGGCCAGATATGATGAAGTTAACTTTGAATACCACCAACAATTAAACGACCTCCAAAAACAAGCCGAGCAAAACCAAATAGGCATCTTCAGCCCCCTTTGTAAGCAATTTACCAACCCCAACAATCCCGACTGCACCATCAAAGGAAATGTCAGCAAAACCGACAACAAAAAAACCTATCACTTCCCTGGTTGTGGTCGCTATCAAGACATCCCAATAGAACTAGACCTTGGCGACCAATGGTTCTGCACCGAACAAGAAGCAAAAAAAGCAGGGTTTACCAAATCAAAAAACTGCTTTGACAAAACTTATTGAGAACCGTCCTGTTAGTCGTTGGCAGCCAGTTCTCTCAATTCAGCTATCTGTTCTTCATCTAAATCGATGGTCCCTCGCCTCAGAAGTAGATCTACTTTTTTGTAGTTTCTGTCACCGGGAATAGTAACCTGTTCAACCCCCTCTGCTGGTTTTTGGCTCCTAACTTCCTGACACATCTCAGAAACCGATTTTTTAAACCTAGTAATATCGGTAAAAGAACCTATGTCTATGGTTATCAGCAAACCACCGTGTTCCTCGACAATGTAATCCGAAGACATTTCTGTAGACAACAGGCTTCTAACCAGCGATCCCGTCAAAATCTCAGCCAACAAAACTATGGCATACCCCTTGTAGCCCCCGCCCAGAGGCAACAAGTTCGAGGTGCCGTCCTCGAGAAGTGCCTCTTTGGGATTAGTGGTCATTTTCCCAAATTTATCTACAGCAACCCCAGGTTTCAGTTGTCTGTTTTCCTTTTTAGCATCAGATATTTCAAAGTATGGAATGTCTGAAGTCGCCATATCGACGATAATTGGTTTTTCATTGGTCGGAATAGCATATGAAATAGGATTTGTTCCAAAAAGTCCTCTGGTACCACCAAACGGCACGACCCCCTCTGGCCCTCCGTTATACATAAAAATGGAAATCATGTCCCGTTTTCCCAACCCGTCGGTCCAAAGATTTAGTGTATGAACCC
The DNA here is from genome assembly GCA_043816565.1 of Patescibacteria group bacterium. Lineage (GTDB taxonomy): Bacteria > Patescibacteriota > Microgenomatia > UBA12405 > JAHJSD01 > JBDRHU01. Next base: position 1,292 of record JBDRHU010000027.1, on the reverse strand, counting down.
CTCCATGATTTATACCAATTAGCGATATTCCGTTTTGTTTTGCTCTAGATTCGGCCTGATCATGTATGTATTTAAGCTTTAGCGACGGTCCAAGAGAATGGAAGTTAAGTAGTAGGGAAGCTGGTTTCTCTGCCTCGATTTCTATTTTGTTCCCCTCATGGTCTCGCCAAGCCTTAATATCAGAAAGAACATCCTTGAACGATCCAGACCTCGGTTGCTTCTTAAGCATTGTGTCTACTTGTTCGATGGCAAAATAGTTTGATTCATCTTCGCTGACATATTTAGAAGCAGCTTGTTTTAGCAAAGATCTAAGTTCTTCTATTGATATTTTCATGACCTAAATTTTATCAACTATAAAAGGATTTCGCCAATCCTAGTTTTAACTTAAGTATATTATTGAGAACCGTCCCTATTACTATGTTTCCTCAGACCTTGAAACATTAGGTCGGCAATAATTTCAGGCGTGTCATGAGAGAAAACTTTTATGTCCCCTAGTGTCTTATACTTTGGAAATCGAGATCTTATCTTGGCCCGCTCCCTATTTTCTTCTAATCCGAAACCTCTTTTCATCTGCCTTTCAATCATAACCCCCTCGCTCTCTTCTAATGATTTAGATGGAAGCAACAATACGGACACACCAGTTTCTTGAAGTGCTTGTTTGTGTTTATCAACCAAATCGTCTAATCCTTCGTGAATCAAAAAACCAGAAGACAAAGCTATTACGAAATTTTCTTTTGTTTCATCTAGCAATTCAAAAAACAACTCAGAATTACGGTAACAATACCTTGTGTATCCTTTTGTCTTAATGAATACGCCGATGTTTTCAATCCGTTCACAAAACTCATCGTCTAAATCAATGAATCTATGTTCCAGTTTCTTTGCCAGAATCTTTCCTGCTGTTGTCTTGCCAACACCACCGGGGCCAATAATAAAAACTTTCATGAAGAAATTCTACCAAACAAATACCAAAGTGGTGTATGGGCTCCCCGTCTTGGACTCAAACAAGACTTTCGAGACTAATCCCTGTGTTCAATACCATCCAGTCTCTCTGTGGTTAGTTTTTGCCCTTCTTTGTTCAAAACCGCATATGCACAGTCCCCAACACTAACAATTCCATTGTCATTTAGAATGTCTCCAAAGATTACCCAGAAAGGCATACCGTGGGTAACAATACCAATTGTTGAGTAGTTTACAACACTGGTAACTTCTGTAAATGCTTTTCTTATTCTTTTAGCAAAATCCTCTTGAGACTCTGCCCCTGTTATTTGGTTCCTGTAATCCTTAAGTTTTTC
>JBDRHU010000026.1:0-10629 GCA_043816565.1 Patescibacteria group bacterium | reverse complement strand
TTCTTTTATTGGTTTTGCCCCGGTTGGCCAACCAAAGTTTGTGATGTTAATTGTCCTTAGAGAACCAAGCTCGTCACCCTGGGGCTCAGAAACTGCCGCCCCAATTTGGTTTAAAATCGCTGATCGCTTATCCTATCACTGGAACTTATTGTAAAATTTGGCAAAATAATGAAACTAAAAAAAGTTGATTCAGTCATCGCCAGTTTGGTAATCCTTTTAACTCTTTTTGGATTGTTGATCATCGCTGATACCTCTTTGATCGAAGGTCAAACTGGTTTTGGTGATCAGTTTTTCTTTCTCAAACGGCAGTTGGGTTGGGCAGGAATCGGGCTATTTTTGGGGGTGCTAACCAGTCAAATCAATTATCAGTATTGGCGCAAATTAGCCGGACCAGGTCTGGTTTTTGGAAGCTTGCTTTTACTGGCTGTCTTTTTGCCCGGATTGGGAAGCCGAGCCTATGGATCGAGTCGCTGGTTAAACCTGGGCTTTGCCGGTGGTCAGCCAGTTGAGTTTCTAAAACTGGCCGTCATCATCTATTCAGCTAAATTATTTTCCACCTGGCAAGAAGAGGGGATTGGTTTAAAACTAATTCCCTTACTGGCCCCAATTGCTTTGCTTTTGTTGGAACCAGACTTTAGCTCAACCGTTTTGGTGGTAGCCACCATCATCAGCATCCTGTTTCTGTCTGGATATCCGCTCGGCCGGATTGTTCCAGCGATTGCTGTTTGTTTAGTGCTGGGGCTGGTCTTAATTGCTTCGTCGGCCTATCGACGCCAGAGAGTTGCCGGCTTGCTTGATCCTTTTTCCGATCCTCAAAACAAAACCTATCATGCCTATCAAACTGCTTTAACCTTGGGGTCGGGTGGCTGGCTCGGCTTGGGACTGGGTCAATCTCGGCAAAAGTATCACTACCTCCCAGAGGTAACTTCAGACTCAATTATCGCTGTCGTTGCCGAAGAGTTTGGATTTTTGGGAGTAACAACCCTAATAATTGCCTTTGGAGTGCTGATCTTTAGGGGGCTTAAAACTGCTTTTGGGGCCCCGGATAATTTTGGAAAATTGTTAGCCAGTGGAGTAATTAGTCTCATTTTGTTCCAAGGTTTGATAAACTTAGGGGCAGTGGCAATAATTTTACCTTTAACTGGTATGCCTTTTCCGTTTGTCTCCCATGGAGGCTCATCGCTGGTGGCCCTAAGCGCTGGCATCGGCATCGTTTTGAACATTGCCGGCCAAAAGAAAGTTAAAACATGAACAACAAAGTAGTCATCACTGGTGGCCACCCGACTCCAGCCGAAGCCGTTATTGAAGAAATTACAAAAGAAGGAGACTGGCAGATTTTCTATTTTGGTCGGCGTCATGCCCAAGAGGGTCAAAAAGATCTTTCATTTGAGCATCAACAAATTACCAAAATGGAAAATGTTACTTTTGTTCACATCAACACCGGTCGGCTTCAAAGACGTTTAACTCGCCGGACAATTCCCAGCTTAATGAAAGTTCCGCCAGGACTAACTGTCTCGTTTGCTCAATTGCTCAAAATCAAACCGAAGTTAATCATCGGTTTTGGTGGCTATCTATCGACCCCGGTGATATTGGCTGGTTATCTTCTAGGAATTCCCTCAATTAGTCACGAACAAACTCGAACCTTGGGCTTGGGCAACCGACTCAACTGGCCCTGGATTAAAAAATTAGCGGTTTCTTTCCCGGAGTTGGTCAAGTCCAATAAAACCGTTCTGACGGGCAACCCGATTTCTCAATCGGCCTTCAACCCTCAAGTCCCCAGCGATTGGCCAATTAAAATTTTTGTTGAGAAATCCAAAAAACCAATTCTTTTTGTCACCGGCGGAGGAACTGGTTCTCAAATTATTAATCAAGTCGTCGGCTTGGCCTTGCCAGAACTAAGAAAGCAGTTTACTATTGTTCACCAAACCGGAACCAACCTATTTTCAGCTCACCAAACTGACGACTATTTACCGGTGGATTTTATTGACAGTCGTTACTTCGGTTGGCTAATGCAACATTCGACTTTAATGATCAGTCGCTCGGGAGCCAACACAGTTTGGAAAATGGCTTCTCTCAAAATCCCGGGGATTTTAATTCCTCTGCCAAAAACCGCCGGAAACGAAGCCATCAAAAACGCCCTTTTTCTGGAAAGTCTTGGTTTGGGTAAAATCGTTCACCAGGAGAAACTTTCAACCGAATCTTTGTTGTCGGCGATTGAGCAATTTAAACCCCAATTTGGCCAATATCCAGATTGGTGGTCCAAAACTAATCCGACCAAGGCGGCCAAAAAAGTTTGGCAGTTGGCCAAAGAACAAATCAAGTGAATCGAAAACGTTTTTTGTTGGCCATTCCGGTTGTGCTTGTTTTTTTGTTTTTTGAGTTTAAGGTTATCCCGACTTTAAAAGAAGTTAACTGGGCCTGGCGAAAACCAGTTCTTAGTCCGGTTAATCCTGAAAACAACAAAAAGTTTGTTTTATTGTCCAGGTTAAATGAGAAAAAAATTACCGTCGTTAAGGATCCGATTTTAAATCAAGACACTGGCAACCTAGAGGTCGTTTTGTTGGTTGACGGGGTAACAGTAAAAACTTTGTTCTCACCAAAAATCAACTTTGATGGTCAAATCACCTCTTTGCAATTAATTTTTAAAGAAGTTAGAATAGATGAAAGAATCAAGGCCGGAGACCGGCCTAAGTTAGTAGATTTAAGCGGGGATAAACCATATGTCTCGTTCTGACCTAGTCACCGGTATTGACATCGGTAGCAGTAAAATTACCACTCTAGTAGCTCAATATTTTCCCGAAGAGGAAAGGATCAACGTTATTGGTGTCGCTAGAACCAAAGCCAACGGAATCAGGAAGGGCCAAATTGTCAACATCGAACAAGCCACCGAATCGTTAATTGAAAGTGTTGAGGCGGCCGAGAGAATGGCCGGCTCTTCAATCTCTTCGGCTTTCATTGGGATTTCGGCCTCTCACATCAGTTCAGTTAACTCTCAGGGTGTCGTGGCCGTGGCTGACTCAGGTGGAGAAATCTCAGACACCGATGTCACCCGAGTAATTGAAGCCGCCAGGGCAGTTTCGTTACCTTCGTCCCGAGAAATCATTCATGTTATTCCTCGACAATTCACCGTTGACGGCCAACAGGGAGTAATCACTCCCAATGGTATGAACGGGGTTCGGCTGGAAGTTGAGGCCCACATTGTCACCGCCTCCTGCCCGGCAATTAAAAACTTAAGCAAATCAATTACCGAAGCCGGAGTCCAAATTTCCGGTTTTGTTTTTAGCGGTTTTGCCGCCGCCGAATCAGTTTTAACCAGTACCGAAAAAGAGTTGGGGGTAGTCCTGGTTGATATCGGTGCTGGTACCACCACCGTCAGTATTTATACTGAAAGTGCTCCCTGCTATTCAGCAGTCTTGCCAGTCGGAGCCAGTAATGTCACCAATGACCTGGCTGTCGGCCTACGTGTTTCTCTGGAGAACGCTGAAAAGATCAAAATCGCCTTGGCCGAAATAATTGACGAAAAAGATAAGGCTGAATCAATCCAAGAGGACGATGAAATCGAGTTAAAAAAATTGGGAATTGTCGATGATGAGAACCACAAAATATCAATTAAAACCTCAATTGACGGCATCATTTCTCCTCGTTTGCACGAGCTATTTGCCCTAATCGGAGAGGAAATTAAAAAAAGTGGTTTTGGGGGAACTACTCCAGCCGGAGTGGTCCTAACCGGTGGCGGAGCTAAAACGATTGGTGCCAAATCAACCTGTCAACGGGTTTTGGGCCTACCAGTTAGAATCGGTATTCCAGAGAAAATCGGTGGCATTGTCGACGACATTCTGTCTCCTGAATACGCCTCTAGTTTAGGCGTGATTCTCTACAGTATCAAACAAAAACAAGTCCAAAAAACCTTTTCATTCAAATTTGCCTCCCTGTCAAAATTTAAAACCAATCTACCAATTAAAGGAATTTTCGGTCGCTTGGGAGAAATTATTAAACCGCTACTGCCTTAAAAATGGTGCTAGTAAAACCAAACTCAGCTCAAATTGCCAAAATTAAAGTCATCGGCGTCGGTGGTGCTGGTGGCAATGCTGTCAATTTCATGATCACTAGTGACCAGATCGCCGGAGTTGAATTCATCGCTATCAACACCGATGCTCAAGCTTTGCTGGTTTCTCAAGCCCAAATTAAAGTTCAAATTGGTGAAAAATTAACCAGGGGACTGGGAGCCGGTGGCAACCCTAAAGTTGGCCGAAAAGCAGCCGAAGAGTCTCAAGAAAAGTTGAAAGATCTGATTAAGGGGGCCGATATGATTTTCATCACCGGCGGAGAAGGGGGCGGAACCTGTAGTGGGGCGGCCGAAATTGTGGCTCAAATTGCCAGAGAAGAGTTGGGGATCTTGACGGTGGCAGTGGTTACTAAACCATTCCTTTTTGAGGGCACCAGAAGAATGGTGATCGCCGAGGAAGCAATTGAAAAACTGAAAGAAAAGGTTGATACCTTGATCATTGTTCCCAATCAAAAGTTGATGGAGATTGCTAATCCAAAAACTACCTTTTTGGAAGCCTTTCAAATGTCCAATTCAGTTTTGTCCCAAGGAGTAAGGGCGATCTCAGAGCTGATCACTACTGCCGGACTGATTAACCTCGACTTTGCTGACATCAAAACGGTCATGAAAAACGCCGGTAGTGCTCTGCTGGGAGTCGGTTATGCCGAAGGGGAAGATCGGGCCAGCAAAGCTGTCATTGAGGCGATCCAGTCACCGCTGTTGACCGTCACCATCAAAGGGGCTCGGGGAGTAATACTCAACATCACCGGTCCGCCAGACCTAACCATGACCGAAATCGAAAAGTCGGCCAAAAACATCAGCGACCAAGTTGGGGGAGATGCCAATATTATCTTTGGCGCTAAGATTGACGAAAACATTAAGGGGGTTCGGGTAACTGTCATTGCCACTGGTTTTGATGATAACCTGACCGCTCTTAGTGGGCTAGTTAGAGACGACTTTTCAGCCGAGATCAAAAGTCCTCAACAGGAAGACAATAAAATTTCGTCGTCTTCCCTTGGCAAGAAAAAAAAGAAAAAGAAAAAAGGAATTCTTAACCGCCTGAAAAAAGTCAGAAAAGAAGCCGAGAGGGTCATGGCTAACGAGAAACTACCCGAAGGTATGGAAATCGTCAACGAATTGGATATTCCGACATTTTTAAGAAAACAGCGCTAATGTGGACGATTTTGCCACTGATTGCTACCAATCTGCTAATGGTTCGTTTTTTGGCTCCCAACTTACTTGGTAAACAGCTAGTGGCCTTAATTGTTGGTTTGGTTTTCTTAGTCCTAATTAAGCTGTCGGTTAGTTTGAATTGGTGGAAACAAAAACAGTTAATTTATGGAGCCAGCTTGATATTTTTACTTTCACCAATCCTTTTGGGAGGAATTATCCGAGGCTCTAGCCGTTGGCTTGAACTAGGAGGCTTTTCCATCCAACCATCGGAATTAACCCGTCCTTTCATTATTTTGTCTTTGGCCCTTTTTCTGGAAAAACGAAGTATTAAAAACTGGCTGGACTTTTTAAAGATTGTTTTGTTGATTGCTCTTCCGGTCCTGCTGATTTTGATCCAACCGGACTTGGGAAGTGCTGCCATCTTGGCGCTGGTTTTGCTAGTCATGCTTTGGTTCCATTTTCCCAGTATTAAACACTTTCTAGGATTGGCAATCTTGGGCCTAGCGGGCCTGCTTTTGTTTGGGGGGTTGTTTTTCCACTCGTATCAAATTACCAGACTCACTCAATTCCTTAATCAATCCAAAGATCCATTGGGAGCGGGTTACAACCTGATTCAAGCCAAAATCGCCATCGGCAGTGGTTCCTGGTTGGGCAGGGGAGTCGGTCAAGGCCGACAAACCCAGCTGGCCTATTTGCCCGAAAAACACACTGATTTTGTTTTTGCTTCAATCGCTGAAGAGACTGGTTTCCTGGGAGTGGGGTTCCTTTTGTTTTTCTACTATCTGTTTTTAAAAACTCTCCAGAACCGACTTGAACCCCAATCTGATTCGGTAACCTCATATCTCAAGTTGGGTATTTTCCTGGCCTTCTTTATCCAGTTTAGTATCAATGTTGCTATGAACTTGGGATTATTTCCGGTTGTTGGTGTCCCCCTACCTTTGGTTTCCTACGGAGGCTCATCTTTGCTTTCAAGCCTGATCGGCCTAGGTCTGTTTTACGCCTTGTGAAGTTTCCACTGGCTGTTGTATAATCACTGCTAATGAAAAGTTATGCCATTGTTGCCTTCCAGGGCCATCAGTACCAAGCCAAAGAGGGCGAGGAACTGTTGGTTGATAAAATTGAACTAGCCGAAGGCAAAAAAATTGTCATTGATAAAGTTTTGTTAATCAGAGACCAAAACCAGATTCTGGTTGGTCAGCCAACTATCGAGGGTGCTAGTGTTGAGGCTGAACTAATCCAACAGTTGAAGGGTGACAAAGTCCGAGTAGCCACTTATAAAGCCAAATCTCGCTATCGCAAAGTTAAGGGCTTTAGGGCTTCTCTGACTCGTTTAAAAGTAACTAAAATTGTTAAACCTAAGAAGTAATGGCCCATACAAAAGCGAGAGGAAAAACTACTCAAAAACCACCACATGCAGGAAGACGCCTGGGAGTAAAAATCTTCGGTGGCAGTCAGGTAAAAATTGGCAACATCATTATTCGTCAACGGGGGAGTACCTATCATCCCGGCGACGGAGTAGTAATGGGCAAAGACTACACTCTTTCAGCCAAGCGCAACGGTTTAGTTAAGTTCAGTGTCAGACAGGGCAAAAAAATCGTTTCGGTAGCTTAAACCAATGAAATCAGACGAGTTGAATCAATTCGTTCTCCTAACCCCAATTGCCAGAGGAAAACTGTTTTTAAAACACAAAAAAGCTGGTCTTAATTATCAGGAAATTGCCAAAAGGATTAAAAGAAGTCCAGCCTATGTAGTCAACTCGGTTAGGCTCTTAAAACTGCCCCCAGTTATCCAAGACGGTCTCTCGGGAGGCTTAATCAGTGAGGGCCACGCCAGAGCTCTGATTGCCATTGCTGAACTGAAAGACACGGTTGAGCTCTACAAGATAATTTTAAGGCAGAAGCTGTCTGTCAGGGAAACCGAAAACCTGGTCAGACAAAAAGTTAAAGGACAGGAAATCAAACCAATCTCCAAAGAAAAAACCCAGGAGTTAAGAGATCAAATCAGTAAAACCCTCGAAAAAGACTTTAAGCAAATTTCAATCAAAATCAGCCGAAGAGGAATAGCTATCAATTTGGCTTAATTAGTAAAGCTACTCCGAAGAAAAGCCAGGATATTCTCCCTCAAGAGTGGTTCCCAGGCAGGACAGGGGCCAATAGCAAAAGATTGATCGACCGACAATGCTTTCTTTGGCAATTGGGCCAAACTCGCGACCATCTCGGGAATGGGAACGATTATCGCCAAACAATAGATATTCTCCTTGAGGAACAATCACTGGTTTACCTTCTCGAACATAGCTACCGGCCAGGGTAACAAAATCGGACGGTAGGTATTCTTCTGGCAACAACTTGCCATTGATCCAAACTTGGCCATCTAGGACCCTAACAGCGTCTCCAGGAACCCCGATTACTCTCTTTATGTATTCACACTCGTCTTCGGCACAGGATTCGCCTGGAGGGGCCTTGAAAACAACCACTTCACCTCTGATCGGATCTCGCATCATATAGCTAACTTTTTCAGTCAACAAAAATTCCTTGTCGTGGAAGTTGGGAAACATTGAACTGCCGTGAACCTGATTGGGTTGGGCGACAAAAAGGTAAAGAAGGACAAAAACTGACAAGGCCAAAACTAACGCTTGAACCGATTCTAGAAAAAAACCGACTAATCTCTTAACCATCCTTTTGAGTCTATTGCTTTTGGTATAATATTTCAAGAAGTAAATTTAGGTCGTGTGGCTCAGTTGGTTAGAGCATTCCGTTCACATCGGAAAGGTCCCTGGTTCGAATCCAGGCACGACCACAATTCTTAATCAGGGGATCCTGGTCTTCGAAGACTTCTGGCAAGTCAACTTCTAGCTCTTCTTGGACAACCAGTTGCTCTTCTTCTACCGTCTGCCAATTCATCTGACAAATCCCTCCTTGGCAAAAAGTCTAATCAAATAAGCCCGACTTTCTACCAACGCATAATCGGCTTGGCGCCAATGGTCGGTTAATTCTGGCAATTCCTGCTCGGCTTTCTTGAGAGAGATTGCTTTAATTGCCGGAATACTGCTTTTCTTTCTTTGGGCTAGTCTCAACAGTTTGTTGGCCAGCGAGTAGTAACTTTGGGCAGCTCGATAGTTAGTTTTGGCTCGCGAGCTGGACACCAAGCTCTGGTTAGTCAAAATTGCCTCCCAGCCAGAAACCATTTTTTCCATCGCCGTCTCGGCTTGATAGTAACGAGTGATTTGAGAAACATCTAATCTCTCGCGATAGACAGATAGATAATTAAGACTTTTTTTAATCTCAGCAATTGCTTTGGTAAACTTGGATTGGTTAACAAAACCAATGGCCAGGTCAAGACGGGTCGTTGCTAAACTTAAGTTGCGATTACTGTCTTGCGAGGACAACTCCTCTAGTAACTGTTTGGCTTGGGTCAGGTGCTGGAGACCGTTTTGGTCAATTAGCGGATCTGGTTGAGGGTCGCTAAAGTTAACAGCAAAACTATATGAATCAACTTGGCCCGATTCGGTATTTCCCTGATACTGGCTCCAGAAGTTACCAGAGGGGGTAATCTGGCCCAAATACAAGTGATAGTTGCCACTGCCAGTTCCGGTTATTTGAGCCTGGTAGTTTTTAGTCTCCGGATTAGAAATAACAATAAATTGTAACTGGGGGTCGCCGGGAACCTGACCGTCAACCGTCAGTGTCGCCGGTGAGGCCAAAAAGAAAATCAACAAGTTATCACTAGGAAGAACATCGCCAGCACTGGCAAAAGACAGGTCCTGATCCAAAACTTCAAATATTTTCTCAACTGACGAACTGTCAGAAATAATTTGTTGATGGCTGAGATTAAATTCCAAATCATGATTAAAGCCACCGTCCAAGTAGGCACTTTTTTTGAGAACTGATCCATCACCAATTCCTTTAACTGAACTTTTAACAATTCCATCTGGCCAAAGATCTAGTAACTGGTCAAGATAGCTTCGGTTGGCCAGATTCAGCCACTCCTCAACAGTTTGACCAGTATTGCCAAGCAAAAAACTGCTGACCGGTAAAAGGGTTTGGTCTGCTTGACTGGCAACTAACCAATCATTCGGAAAAGATGATTGGACTGTTCGGCCTTGTTTTTTCAGAAAATCAAAGGTGGGGGCGATGTCTGACAAGACAGGTAGTACCTGCTGGGCTAATTTAGCATTGGTCTCAAAACCATCCCGGTGAATCTGAAACAGTAATTGAGCCGCTAACCAACCCAAGTCCAAATTGTCACCCAACTGACCACCAGCCAAAGCCCGATATGCTTTAACTGCTCCCTGGTGGGGAGAGCCAACCGTAATTAGGTTTTCAATTTTCCCAGACCCAAACTCTTGACCCCAAGCATTAGCTACCAAACCACCAAGACTATGGCCAACCAGATCAATCTTAGAAGCCGAAGCTAATTGGGGAGTATTGGTGACAAATTGGTTAAAATCATCAGCGATCTGCTCGACCGGCTGGCGCCAGTCATAGTTCCAAAAGAATAAGTTTTCTCCCAAAACAAACCCACCGTCAACGGCGGTTTTAATCAAATTATCATAGACATTAACAAAAGGAGTTTCTTTCCAATCATTCAGGCCAACACTCTGATCGTGCACCATGGCATCCGTGTTCCAACTGGCCCCAAGACCAGGAATAATGACGAGGGGTAATCGCGAAACTCCAAATGACTCAACTTTTACTTCGTCAAACCATTTCTCAACACCTTGGTCCCAGGAACCACTCCAACCGACCAAACCGATTGTGCCCGAAAGAAGTGGTTGCGTGTCAGTTATCGAAAAAATGTTTTTAAAATCACTTGCCACAGGACACTTTATCTCAACATCAAGAGTTTCATCTTTTGCACTTACCCTAACTTCATACCATTGCCCGTGAACAATGGAACAACCAATATCGACAGGATTAATTTGGCACATCCAGACCTTGTCTCCATCAACAACTTTTTTAACCCTTATATTGTTTGAGTCAATCCAACCTGTGGCCCTTAGATTAACCGCATAATATGAATCGTACTCGTTGTTGACCCTAAACCAAATCATTTGATCAACTCCATTTACACTTTGAACTTTCGCACTAACAACATAGTTTCCGAGTTCCAACAAGTCCTCGTTTGGAACAGTGAGGGAGAGAGTTTCTTGAGAATCAAATTTCGTTGTTAAGTATTTATCGCCCCCACCAGCAATTGTCCAGTCTTCGTATACATCCTTCCAATCCTCTCTTTCGTCGTCAAAATTATCATAAAAAATCGTCTCTTGAGCGTTAACAAACCTAAGTGTAGTAAAATGTGCGAAGAAAATTGACAAAAGTATCGAGGCCAAAACTCGAAGCAGTATTTTTTTTCGTTTTAAAAACAACAGCATCCGACTAAATACAGACTACAACAAACATGAAAAATAAGTC
>JBDRHU010000025.1:0-3582 GCA_043816565.1 Patescibacteria group bacterium | reverse complement strand
TGAAAGTTTTTAAAAATTGCGGAACAGTTTTCGTCAGTAGCAAGAAATAAGATTTTTTACTTTTAGGTTGCTTTCCTAATGTCCGACGGGTTAGAATTGGAGACACAAGATGATTCAGCTTTGTTTGGGACTGATTTTGGTTTCGTTCGTGGTTAACTCCATTGCCATTGTTCCCTTCATTAATTTTCTGTATCGGCGTAAGTTTGTCCGCAAGGTGGCTCTGGTTGGCGAGGGTGACAAAAAGGTCTCTACTGCTATGCTCGAGATTGAAAAAAGACATGATTTGAAAGCTGGGACACCAATTGGAGGGGGAATTATTGGGTTGGCGGTAACAGTTACCCTTTATTTACTATTTGTTTTCCTTTTAAAATGGGCCACTCCGGTTGATGCTGTTTATTCTTTCATGGACGAGGTTCACATTCTTGTTTTGGCGTTTTTAGGCTTTGGGGCTTTGGGTTTTTTAGATGATTGGACCAAAATTTTTGGTAAACCAAGAATTGGAATGGTTGGGGCAGTATTTGGGGTTTCTGGCAGGATTAAATTTATTTTGCAGTGGGCGGTTGGTTTAGTAGTGGCGACGCTATTATATTTTAACCTAGGCTTGGATTTTATTCATGTCCCCTTAACCTCGATAGTAATTCATCTGGGGGTTTTGTTTATTCCATTTGCCGCTTTTGTCGTTGTTTCTTTTTCTAATGCCATTAATGTCACTGATGGGCTAGATGGTTTATCTGTTGGTCTTTTGTTAATTGCCCTGTTGGCCTTTATGTTGGTCGCTTTTTCGGCTCTAGATATGCCGGTGGCAATTTTTCTGGCAGTTTGGGTGGGGGCTCTGATTGCTTTTTTGTATTTTAATGTTTATCCGGCCCGTATTTGGCTTGGGGATACCGGAGCGCTAGCTTTTGGGGCGATGCTTGGGTTGGTTGGTTTAATGACTGGCAAGGTTTTTGCTTTGGTTTTTATCGGCGGGATATTTGTGGTTGAAATTATTTCTAGTTTTAGCCAAATGGCTTCTTTGAAGTTTTTCAAAAAAAAGATTTTCCCGATTGCCCCCCTACATCACGCTTTTGAGACAATTGGCTGGCCGGAACCTAAAATCGTCATGCGAGCCTGGCTGGCAGGGATCGTTTTGGCAATTGTCGGACTTTGGCTGGCTTTGGGGTAAGGTTTGAGGTATAATTTTTTTCAGAATGGACCTTTCCAAAAAACAACTAGACGAGATTGCTGGAATTGTTAAAAAGTATCTCCCCGAACACCGGGTGTTTATCTTTGGTTCTAGGGCCCAGAACAAACACTTTCCTTCGAGTGATCTGGATGTTGGGGTGATGGGGAAACAAGTTGTTTTGGGTAATATTAAGGTTAGAATAGAGGAAGAGTTGGAAAATTCAGATTTGCCATTTAAAATAGACTTGGTGGATTTCAAAACGGTTTCGCCGGAGTTTTGCCAGCTCGCACTCCAAAAAACAATCAACATATGAACGAAAAAGCAGAAAGACAGATTTTGCAACTGAAACAGGCAGTTGAGCGCCTGCAAGAGGCGATTAGTTTGGAGCCGACTCAGATTAACAAGGATGCCAGCATTCAAAGATTTGAGTTTACTTTCGAGCTAACCTGGAAATTAATTAAAAGCTTGGCTTTTGAGTCTGGAATTGAGGTTTCTAGTCCGAAAAACAGTCTTCGGGTCGGAGCCCAGCTTGGTTTGTTGGATAACATAGATCAATGGTTTGTTTTTCTCAACGCTCGCAATTTGTCAACTCATGTTTATAACGAGAAAATCGCTGACGAAATCTATCAAGAAATCAAGAACTTTTTACCGGCGGTTAGGCAACTGACAGAGAGAATCAAAGAGAAGTTTTCTAAATCTGAACTTTGACCCCTGGGCCCATGGTGGCCTTGATGACCATCTTCTTTATTTGAATTGGGGTGACTACTCGAACAACTTCTTCCAAGTTAGCAATCAACTCTTTGTCTGGCTGGTCTAAACTGCCGACAACCAAGTGGGCCACTGGGGCCTTCTTCTCGGTTTTTAGTTTAAGAGTGTCTTTGGTAAAGCCAGCAACCGCTTTTTGAGGATCTTTTACCAGGGTTCCATTTTTAGGATTGGGCATTAAGCCCTTTGGTCCCAGAATTCTGGCCAAAGAGACCAGCTTTGGCATTGTTTGCGGGGAAGCTAGCAAAACATCAAAGTCTAGCTTGCCTTTTTCAATTTCGGCAATCACTTTATCATCAGCAATGACCACCTTTTTAGACTTACCTTTAAAGTGAGGGAGATTGATATCAGCCAGTTTGCCAGCCTTTTTTACCGTCAGGTGGGCCTCCAGCTTGCCGGTGAACTTACTTAGGGAAGTTTCTTTTACCAGCTTGACCGCTTCAGACAGGGGATAGAACTTGGTCGAGTCAACTTTTTCTTTGGCTTGTTGATACTTTTTGCTTCTGGAGTGAACCCGAAGGTTTCCTTTTTTGGTTTTTTTACCTTCTTTTTTAACTTTTTTAGCTTCAGTGGCAGAGCCCGCTTCAACCGCTTGGTCTTTCTTTTCGGCTTTTTCTTCTTTGGTTTGGATTTTCTTTTTGCCCATATCTAATATCTACTATCTATTAACTTTTAATCTCAATTCCCATACTTCTGGCTGTGCCCTCAACGATTTTCATGGCCGCTTCAACACTGTTGGCATTCAGATCAGCCATTTTTTCTTCAGCGATTTCTTTTAAGTCTGTTTGGCTAAGCTTGCCAACTGTATTTCTTTTGGGTTCCTGTGATCCTTTGGCTAGGCCCAATTTCTTTTTAATCATTTCGGCTACTGGAGGTAGCTTGGTGACAAAACTAAAGGTTCGGTCTTCGTAAACAGTGATCACCACCGGAATTAGACTGCCTTTTTGATCTTTGGTCTTTTCATTATATTGATTAATGAAATCCATGATCGGTAGACCATGTTGGCCCAAGGCCGGACCGGCTGGTGGCCCAGGATTGGCCTCACCGGCGGGCAAGTTGAGCTTAATGATGGTTTTGACTTTTTTGGCCATTTGGGATTCGATTATACCTTGCTAACTTGTAGAAAATCTAGTTCAACCGGGGTCTCTCTACCAAAGATGGAAACCAGAACTTCGAGCTTACCCTTATCTTGATCAACCTTTTCAACCATGCCGATAAAATCGGCAAAAGGGCCATCGATGATTTTGATGGTTTCGCCGATGGAAAACTTGGCTCGATGCTTGGGTTTGCTCTTGCCCAAATCGGTAATGATTTTTTCGGCCTCTTCGGTTGAAATCGGTGTTGGTTGGTTTTCGGTACCAATGAAACCAGTTATTCCCTGGGTAGTTCTGATTGTTAGCCAAGAGTCATCAGTTAAAACCATTTTGACCAAAATATAGCCGGGGAAAACTTTTTCCTGGACTTTTATTTTTTGCCCCTGACGAATGGCGAAAGTGTCTTGAATGGGAACAACGACCTCAAAAACTTGATTTTGAAGCCCCATGGTTTTGACTCTTTGTTTTAGAGACTGGATTACCTTGTATTCGTGTCCCGAGTAGGTGTGAACCACAAACCACTGAACCTCCGGCGGAGGAGTCTCTTTGCTAATTAAA
>JBDRHU010000024.1:0-7948 GCA_043816565.1 Patescibacteria group bacterium | reverse complement strand
AAAAGAAGCTAAAGACTTGACCGAAGCGACACCGGCTGAAATTGCCACTGATGTCAAAAAGGAAGAGGCCCAAAAAGCCAAAGCCCGACTGGAAGAAGCTGGTGCTAAGGTTGATTTGAAGTAGATAAGGTACGAAATAAGCAAAGCTTGATCCGAATACGAAATAAGCAAAGCTTGATTTGAGTACAAATTAAAACACTCCGCCGGCTGGCGGAGTGTTTTTGGGTTGCTCCCTTGAAAACGTAACCATATATTATCTTAATTTCCGATCATCTTCAACTGGCAAAAAGCTCAAAAATGCAAAAAACATATAAATTCCCTGGGTCGTCGTCCAAAAAAAGTGGTCAACCAAGCAAAACCCCAAACAAAACAACAACAGCCAAAAATTTCTCTTTCTAAAAAAGTCCTTCACTAACAGAAAAACACTCACCCCGCCAACCAAACCCAACTCGGAGAGAATCAGCAAGAAAACATTGTGAACCGGTTGCAAAAACCGAAAGCCCTGAGTAAACCAGGGTAGTTGTTTAACAAAAGTCCCCCAACCAATCCCGAAAAAGGGACGAGAAGCAAACATTAACCAGGCAATCTTGGCCAATTCCCAACGGCGATAGAAAGAAATCGGCTCAAAAACAGTTAACTTGAGTAGTAACACCAATCCGGCTAGCAACAATGCCAACTTTTTTTTGAAAACCAGCAAAGACAACAGGCAAAAAGCGATTAAAACATTGAAGTGAGGTAAGGTTGCCATCGGCATCACCAGATTGGCAATCTTTTTAACTCCGCCACTGGCCGAACCAAAAATCGGCTCTCCCAAAAACCACCACCCCAAAACTGTCCCTTGATTGAGAAATTGGGCAATTGCCAAACCAACTGTCCAAATTAAAGCCAAAAGTAACCCCTTTTTAGCCCAATTCCGATCTAATTGTCCCTCGAGCAACAAAACCCCAACAGTTAAAGCCAAACAAAATCTGACTAGTAACAATAAGGATATGCCGGGCCAAGAGGAAAACGACAGTCCCAGAAACAGCACCAATAGAGGCAAGACTCTTTTTTTGTTAAGCCAGAACTCTCTGGTTGCTCGCCAGTTGAAAAACACGATCACCAAGGCAATCAGGTCTTGAAGCCACAAATCGGGCATTAGATAGTCAACCAGGACTCCACTGACTAGACTTTCCGGAACTAACCAGTGCTTGGCCCAACCAGCCGGAAGAAAAACAAAGAATAGAAAAACAAAATAGTTAGACATTAAAAACCCTCTTTAACCACCAAGAAAAAATCACAACCAAAAAACAATAAAAAACACTTTGACCCAGAGGATTAAAAGCCAACAAATCATTAAACAAGCCAATTGGAATGATCAAGTACCACCAGTCGTCATCCTTCCAAACCAAAAAAGCTGTCCAAATCAACAAAGGCCAAGCCACAAAGAAAAAACTCTGGACGAAAGAAAGTACCAGACCGAAAACCAAATAGACAGCAAGTTTCCTCCAAGTCATTGACAAAGTATATCAGGCTCCAAAAGCGACCGATGGATAGTGGGTAATTTTTTCCTCTTCTCCCAAGGTCACACAAACAGCGTCTAGGCGCAGGTCCTGATATTGGGGTTGCTTTTGAACCAAAAAAACTTCGGCCATTCGTCGAACCTTGGCAATTTTAGCCGGAGTAATCCCCCACTCCGGATCGCTGGTAGTTCTGGTTTTGACTTCAACAAAAACTAAAGTTCCACTTTTGAAAGCAACCAAATCAATTTCGCCAAAACGAGTTCGAAAATTGCGTTCCAAAATCCGATAGCCCTGTTTTTTGAGATAATCCGCCGCTAATTCTTCCCCAATCTGACCGATTTTCTTCATGTTTTGAGTCGATACTGAAGCGCTTCAGCAATGTGAGCCGATTGAATATTGGCTTGACCGGCCAAATCGGCAATCGTTCTGGCAACTTTAATCAAGCGAAAATAGGCCCGAGTCGACAACTGAAACTGACTGACAGCTTGTTTTAACAATTGCTCCGATTGTTGATCCAAAACACAAAATCGACGAATCTCTTTGTTGGCCATTTCGGCGTTGGTATGAATCGGCAAGTCCTTGAATCTCTGGGTCTGAATTTGTCTGGCTTTAATGGTTCTGTCTCTGATTTTCTTTGACGGTTCGAGAAATTTTTTCGCCCCCTGATCAAGCGACAACTTCTCAACCGCCACCGGTGGCACCTCAACGTGCAGGTCAATTCTGTCCAGTAAGGGTCCAGATAGTTTTTTGTTGTAGCGTAAAATCTCTTGGGGTGAACAACGACAGCTTCTTTTGGGATGGTTAAGATATCCACACGGACAGGGATTGGCCGAAGCCACCAGAACCAGCCTGGCCGGATAAGAAACTCGACCGGCCGCTCGGGAAACGCTAATCACTCCATCCTCAAGTGGCTGACGAAGCGACTCCAAAACCGACCGAGGAAATTCCGGTACCTCATCTAAAAATAGTACTCCCCGGTGGGCCAAAGAAACTTCCCCGGGCATCGGCCGACTACCGCCACCGATTAAACCAGCCTGGCTGACATTGTGGTGGGGAGCACGAAACGGCCGTTGAGTGACTAAAGAGCCCCCGGGCGGAATCAATCCGGAAACCGAATAGGTTTTGGTCACCTCCAACGACTCTTGCCAATTTAATGGGGGCAAAATTCCCGCCAAGGCCCGAGCCAACATGGTTTTACCGGTTCCCGGCGGTCCGGTCAGAAAAATGTTGTGACCGCCAGCGGCGGCAATTTCCATCGCTCTTTTAGCCTGTTCTTGACCTAAAATATCGGCAAAGTCAAAATCGATTTCCTCAAACAAACTTGGCTCGGTTTTGGACTCAAGCAACGGCTGGATCAAACTCTGGCCACGCAAATGTAAAATTAATTGCTCCAGATCTTCAACCGGATAAATGTTAACTCCGGCAACCACAGTTGCCTCATTGGCCGAATCGGCCGGAACGAATAAATTTTTAATTTTATTTTCACCCGCCCACAGAGCGGCTAAAAAAGCTCCGCGAGTGTGGCGAAGCTTGCCCTTCAAAGACAATTCACCAAAGAACAAAGATTGTTCGGGCAGGTCAAGTCCAATTACCAAACTGGCAATTCCAATCGCAATCGGCAAGTCGTAGCAGGAACCTTCTTTGGGCAAGTCAGCCGGCGCCAAATTGACAGTGATTCTCTTTTGGGGAAACTCGACCCCGGAATTGATTAAGGCCGTTCGAACCCGCTCTTTGGCCTCATCGACCGCCTTTGACGGCAAACCGACAATGTTAAAAGCTGGAAAACTCCTCCCAGCCAAATTAATTTCAACCCCGATTCCTAGGCTTTCCAAACCAAAACTGGCCACCGACTTGACTTCAGTTAACAAAATATTTCCCTCCTCTTTCCTGAACTAATCTTTTCATTAACATCATTGACAAGCAAGAACCAATCTCGGCGCTAGATTTAGCCGATTGGCGAGCCAACTCATCAATTGTTAAGCGCTGATCAGCCAAAAGCTTAAAGATGGCTTGCTCTTCAATAGTTAAGTTATCTGGTTTGGTTCTGGTAAGAATCTTGGATTTTACGCAAGAAATTCCCATCTCTAGCAATATTTCCTCGGCGCTGCTAACCGGAGTCGCCCCCAACTTTAGAAGTTCAAAGTTGCCTCTTGAAACCGAAGATGTCACCGGACCAGGAACAACCAACACCTTCCGTTTTTGCTCCAAGGCGCAAGCGGCGGTAATCAAAGCCCCGCTTTTTTCTCCGGCTTCAACTACTAAAACCGCTTTTGAAATTCCGGAAACGATTCGATTTCTTCTGACAAAGGTCCAGCGAAACGATGGATGATCGCCTTGATACTCAGAAATAACCAAACCCTTGTTCTGTAAAATTCGTTGGTGCAAGTCTCGGTGAATTGTCGGCCGAATCAGATCAATACCGCAACCCAAAATCGCAATCGTCCGACCGCCACTGTCCAAACAGGCCCAATGAGCCGAAGCGTCCACCCCATACATAAAACCAGAAACGATGGTGACTCCGGCTGATGCCAACGGCAGAACCAGTCGATCAACCATTTCTCGACCGTAATCGGTAATCTTTCTGGTCCCAACCACCGCCAAACAATTTTCAAAAATCTTCTGGTCCCAATCGCCCAGGTAATATAAAGTTTCCGGCGGGTTCTTGATCTTCGACAAAAGCCGAGGATAAGTTTTATCACTCAAGCT
This sequence comes from Patescibacteria group bacterium, assembly GCA_043816565.1. Lineage (GTDB taxonomy): Bacteria > Patescibacteriota > Microgenomatia > UBA12405 > JAHJSD01 > JBDRHU01. Next base: position 3,740 of record JBDRHU010000024.1, on the reverse strand, counting down.
AACTGATTGCATTGGCAATTTTATGCTACCATATTCTAATGACAAAGATTGCCTTCTTCGAAGTCCAGTCCTGGGAAAAAGAACTGATTGAACTTTGCGCAAAAAAGTTGAACGCCGATATTTATACTTCTGAGGTAGAAAACGATCTTAAAAACGTTAAAAACTACGAAATCATTTCCACTTTCATCTACTCTGATTTGTCTAGTAAAATCTTGAAACAATTGCCTCGGTTGAAAATGATTGCTAGTCGCTCCACTGGCATGGATCACATTGATTTAGACTACTGCAAAAGCAAAAAAATTACGGTTGCCAATGTCCCTCACTATGGTGAAAACACTATTGCCGAACATGCTTTTGGATTAATTCTGGCCCTGTCTCATCGATTAATTGAGTCGGTCAATCGGGTCCGACAAGGTAGCTTCTCCCAGTCCGGTTTGGCTGGATTTGACTTGATGGGCAAAACCCTAGGTGTTGTTGGCGTCGGTAGCATCGGCCAACACGTTGTCAAAATTGCCAATGGCTTTGGGATGAAGGTTTTAGGAGTGGCCAATCACCCTGATCCAAAACTAGCCAAAAAACTTGGTTTCGAATATGTCAACCTGGAGGAATGTCTCAAGCGATCAGATATTGTCAGTTTGCACACCCCACTGGTTAAAGATACCTTTCACCTGATCAACCGACAAAACATCTCGTTGATGAAACCAGGGGCAGTTTTAATAAACACCAGTCGTGGGCCAGTGGTCGAATCGGAAGCAATCCTTTGGGCAATTGAAAACAAAACCCTGTCCGGAGCCGGATTAGACGTGTTAGAAGAAGAAGAGTCGCTTGACAAAAGTCAACGCCTCTTTGACCCCTACTTGTCCAAAGATGACTTAAAAGAATTAGTGGCTGCCCATCTGCTTCGGGAAAAACCAAATGTAATTATTACCCCCCACAATGCTTTCAATACCAAAGAAGCCGTTGGCCGAATCATTGATACTACTGTTGACAACATTGAACGCTTTCTTGCCAGTTGTCACTAATTCTGCTATTCTCTTGTTAGATATCCATGGACGACCTGAAAAAAAAAGTTAAGCTTGGTAACTTGCCTGATCTACTTACTCCCCGAGAAGTGGCTGAAGTTCTGCGGGTCTCAATCATCACCATCAAGCGCTGGGGCAAACAAGGCAAACTACCGGCCATCAGAATCAATGCCAGGGGGGACCGGAGATACCGAAAAGAAGTCGTTTTGCGCCTGTTGGGCATCAAAACCGAAGATTAGTTATTCCTGATTGCCCTCTTGTAAAGTTCCAGGTTTTCCAAAGCCAGTCCGGTGCCTTTAACAACCGACAACATTGGCTCATCAACAATATGAACCGCCACCCCCAACTCACCGGCCAGATACTGATCAATGTCCTTCAATAGCGAAGTCCCACCGGAAAGAATTACCCCCTTACCAACAATATCGGCCACCAGCTCTGGCGGAGTTTCGGACAACATGTCTTTTAAAACCTTAAGAATTTGTTTTAGGGGTCCATTGATCGCTTCAGTTACCTCATTGCTACCAACTACAATTGACTTGGGCAGACCATAAATAACATCTCGACCTTTAATTTCAACCGTTTTTTCCTTTTTTTGAGGCAGGGCCGAACCAACTCGAATCTTAATCTCCTCGGCACTTTGTTCACCGATTAATAAGCCATGCTTTTTTCTTAGATGATTACTAATTGCCTCGTCAATTTTGTTGCCGGCCACCCGAACACTCTTGTGATTAACCACTCCCCCCAGGGAAATAACGGCTGCTTCAGTTGAACCACCACCCATATCGACAATCATATTGCCTGATGGCTCCGAAACTGGGATCCTGGCCCCAATGGCAGCTGCCAATGGCTCGTCGATCAGATAAACCGTTCGAGCCCCGGCACTGGTAGTAGCATCGACCACCGCTCTTTGTTCTACTTGAGTGACTCCGGCCGGGACACAAACCATCACAATCGGTTTGAAGAAGAAAACCTTGCCACAAACTTTTTGAACGAAATAGCGAAGCATCGCCTCGGTCACCTCATAGTCAGCGATGACCCCGTCACGCATTGGTCTTAAGGCAGTAATAAAATCAGGCGTTCGGCCCAACATTTGTTTGGCCTCGGCTCCGACCGCCAAAACCTTCCGGTCCTCAACCGAAACCGCCACTACTGTTGGTTCATTTAACACCAAACCTTTGCCAACTTCCCAAACCAAAGAGTTGGCCGTTCCCAAATCAATCCCGATTTTCTTTAATCCTGACATACTAAGAAGTACTTTGATATATTTAGAATGAGTACTTGAGAAGATTATACACTAGTTTACTCAAACCACTCAATCTGGTGGCTGTCGGGATCAACGCCTTTTTCCTTGAGCCAATCATAAACCTGCCACTTGATGTCTTGCTTGTCTCCAGACTTGATCTTGACTCCCAATTTGTTTGGACCGGTATAGGTGAGGACAAAATTAGCGGTTTCATAGGGGACAAAAGCAATCAGGGGATAATCCCTGCCAACCTGTTGGGCGACTTCCTTGGGAATCTCCGGATCGCCAATTTCCAACTTACTTTCAACCACTCTGGCCTCAGTCGTCCATTTCCAGGAGTAATAGGAACTACCGGCGTGACTTAACTCCAAAAGATACTCAGTTTCTGGTTTCAGGGGTTGAGTAATTTGAAAAACCAATACCTTACCTTGGGCCTGTTTGGCCAACAAAAGCTCTGGAGTAACAAAAAGATCAAAAGTGTCGACATCAACGTTCTGGTCAAAAGTAATTTGAATCTCCTTGGTATCCAAACTAGTGGTCTTGTCGGGCAAGGGCTGAATAGCAACGATGCTTGGCAGGGCCGGAGGCGACAACAGTTTCCAAGCCACCAAAACACTAGCCACGAAGGCCAAAACGATAATATACCAACGCCTTTTTAAAACTTTAATCATTCTTCTTCTCCCTTGCCAAAACCAATTATGGTATATCCGGCCTTATCATTCAAGTCAACAGCGTTAGTCATTACCCTGCCATCATTCCCCCAGGCCTGAGTAACATACAAAATTGTTTTCCCCCCAGGAACATCAATCGAAGTATCTTTAACCGCTGTTACCACTCCAATATGGCCACAACAAGAAATATTACTGTCACAACTGCCCCCCGCCGGACAACGATTCTTGTTTGGCCCCCAAACAATCATGTCTCCTGGTCCAATTGTATCGCCCCCTGGATAAATCGTTTTACCAGTACCATCCAGGTAAAAATCAACCTTCCCCCACCCGGCCGGCCGATTCTCAGCATAACTGTAAGCATCGCCACTACCAATAAAACGAGGGTCAACCGCCTTAACAAAACCAACACACTGCAACACTCCAAATCGTTGCGCCGATTCGGTCATCCTAGTGACCACATATTCATCAACCCCTTTAGTAAGCAAACAATTACCGACACTAATTGAATTCTCTCTGGTGAAAACCTTAGCCCCGCACTCTTCCATCTTCTGCTGAACAAAAACAGCCAAATGGCTGCCTTCCGGAATAACTTCGTTAAGATATATCCCGGCCTCAACTGGTGATGGCCCCCTGTCAGCTGAAGTCCAAAAAGCACCACTGACAGTAATAATTACAAATAAAACTAAAATTGGCAATCCGGCAAAAACAATTACAAAAACCGCAACTAAAACTCCGGTAACCTCAGTACCCACTTTGACCAAACCAGAAGGACTTACCAATTTCTTTAATCCTTCCCAGGCGCCA